>JAICGP010000237.1 GCA_025923055.1 Thermoleophilia bacterium | reverse complement strand
GATGTTCTGGTTGCGGCGGAGGACATTGCCCGGGTCGTAGCGGCTCTTGAGCGTCTGGAGGCGCTCGAACGCCTCGGCGCCGAATGCACTGCGGACGCGCTCGATCGGCTCGTCGGCCTGCATGTAGTTGACGTAGCCGCCGCCGAGCGACCAGGGCTCGACCGCCGCTGCCGTGGCGCGCGCCCAGGCGATGTGCTCCTCGTCGTGCGCCGGGTCCTGCCAGTTCGCGGTCGCGCTGACGTTGAACGCCGCCCCCCGCCATCCGATCGCGCCGCCTGCCGGATCGGCCTGTTTCGGCGCGCCGTGCAGGGACTCGATCAGGATTCCACCCGGCGGCCTGCCGAGGGCGACGATGCGCTCGAGCAGGTCGTCGATCAGCTCGTCCGGGAGCTCGCGGACGAAGTGGCCCTTCCAGTAGTGGCGGACCTCGCCGTACGGGGAGTCGAAGACGCGCTGCTGGTCGAGAAACGGGTGCTCGCGCACGCCGTCGTCGAGCAGGCCGGGCGCCGAGCGCAGCTCCGCCAGGCTCCGGGGCTCGCTCTCGGAGCCGGTGTAGCAGGGCGCGATCACGAGCGACGGCCCGAGGGCCTCGTCCACCGCGAGCACCGCCTGGCAGCTCAGATCCCCGGGCGACCGCGCGACCACGTCGCGGAAGCGCCGCAGCGCATCCCGCACGCCGGTGCCGCCGTAGGCGAGCAGCCCGCCGACGACGCGCTCGAGCGGATGCAGCCGGAAGTCCAGTCGCGTCGCGACGCCGAAGTTGCCGCCTGCGCCGCGGAGCCCCCAGAGCAGCTCCGGGTTCTCGTCGGCGCTCGCGCGGATGACGTCTCCGCCCGGCGTGACGAGCTCCGCTCCCACGAGGTTGTCGCACGTGAGGCCGTACTGAGCGGTCAGGTGGCCGATGCCGCCGCCCAGCGTGAGCCCGCACACGCCGGTGGAGCCGACGACGCCGCCCGGCGTGACGAGCCCGAAGACCTGCGTCGCCGCGTCGAAGTCGAGCCACGTCGCGCCGCCCCCCGAGCGGGCCACCCGCGCGCCGGCGTCCACCTCGACCGTTCGCAGGAGCGAGAGGTCGATGACGAGCCCGCCGTCGAGCACGCAGTGGCCGGCCGGGTTGTGGCCGCCGCCGCGCACCGCGACGTCGAGCCCGTGAGTCCGGGCGAAATCGAAGGCGGCGGCGACGTCCGCCGGTCCCAGGCAGCGCGCGATCGCGGCCGGCCGGCGATCGACGAGGGCGTTGAAGCAGCGGCGGGCGCCGTCGTAGCCGGGGTCGTCCGGTCCGAGGGCGTCGCCGGCCAGCGACGCCCTCAGCTCGTCGAGCGTCTCCGCGACCCGCGTCAGGACCGCCCCGTCGCCCCGGCCGGGCGCTCGACGACGTCGGGCCGTGGCCCGCCGTCGTGAGGTGCCTCGACGGTCAGGTTCGGCAGCAGCCGGTCGAGCCAGCGCGGGATGTACCACGACTTCTCGCCCAGCATCGTGAGGAACGCCGGCACGAGGGTCATCCTCACGAGCAGGGCGTCCGTGAGGATGGCGATCGCGAGCAGGAGCCCGAACTCCTTCGAGATGCGGTCGGCGGTGAGGATGAAGGCCGCGAAGACCGTGCCCATGATCACCGCGGCCGCCACGACGACTCGGCCGATGGCGGCGATGCCGTGCTCCACCGCCTCGCGGGTGTTCAGGCCGTGGACGTGCTCCTCGCGGATGCGGCTCATGAGAAACACCATGTAGTCCATCGAGAGGCCGAACAGGATCGCGAAGGCGATCGGCGGAACGAACGTCTCGATCGGCCCGGTCACGTCGAGCCCCGTCAGCCCCATCAGGTAGCCCTCCTGCACCACCAGCGTGAGGACGCCGAAGCCGACGAATGCCGAGAGGATCGTCGTGATCGCGGCCGTGAGCGAGATGACGATCGACCTGAACGCCATCGCGAGGACGAAGAAGGTCACCCCGATGATGTAGAGCAGGAAGAGCGGCAGGCGCTCCATGATGCGGTCGGCGATGTCCTTGAATGCCGCGGTGAGCCCCGAGACGTAGGCGACCGCGTCGCCGCCCTCCGTCGCCGCCGGCACGACCTCGTTCCGCAGGCGGTCGACGAGCTCGTTCGTCTCCTCGTCCTGCGGCGCCGAGTCCGGGGTCACGAAGACGATCGCCACGGTCTCCTCGTCGTTGAACTGCGGCTCGCGGGCCGAGGCGACGCCCTCGAGGCCCTGGACGTGGTCGTAGATCTGCTGCGGCGCCTCGGGGTCGTCGTTCACGTCGACCACGATCGGGATGGGACCGTTGAAGCCGGCGCCGAAGCCCTCCGCGAGCAGGTCGTACGCCCGACGTGCCGTCTGCTCCTCCGGCTGCGTGCCCTGGTCGGAGGCGCCGAGGCGGACGAGCAGCGACGTCGAGGCGAGCGCGACGAGCACGAGCAGCACGACGGCGAACACGGCCTTCGCGTGCGCGGTCACGAACCGCCCCCAGCGGGCGATCAGGGTCCGCTCGCGGGCGGCCTCGGAGTCGTCGATCTGGCGCAGGAACGGGATCTTCAGCCGGTCGATCTTGTGGCCGAGCTTCGCGAGCACCGCGATCAGCAGCGAGTTGGCGATCAGGACCGTCGTGAGGACGCCGAGCGCCGAGCCGATGCCGAGCTTGGTGACGAAGTCGAGGCCGAAGAAGGCGAGACCCGTGACCGAGATGGCGACGGTCACGCCGGCGAAGAGCACGGCTCGACCCGCCGAGGCGCCGGCCTCGGCGGCGGCGTCCGCGGGCGAGAGGCCCTCGTGCAGGAGCTGCCGGAAGCGGGTGACGATGAAGAGGGAGTAGTCGATCCCGACGCCGAGGCCGATCATCGACACGAGCAGCGGGGTGATCGTGTTGATGTCGGTGAGGCCGGCCAGGATGAAGAGGAGCAGGAAGGCGGTCGCGAGCGCCGTCAGGGCGAGCGCGATCGGCATCATCGTGGCCACGAACGTCCGGAAGACGATCATGAGGACGATCAGCGCGGCGAGCAGGCCGAGGAGCTCCTGCGTTCCCTGCTCGATGGGCGGGAACTCGGCGTCGCCGTTGAACTCGGCGGTCACGCCGGCGGGCTCCACGGTCTCGCGCACGGCGTCCTGGACGGCGACGACCTCGTCGCGGTCCTCCGTCTCGATCGTCTCGCTGAACTGCGCCTCCGCGTAGGCGATTCGGCCGTCGTCGGAGACTGTGTCCTCGCTGAACGGATCGCCGACGCTCTCGATCCCCGCCTTGTCCTCGGTGGGGGCGAACTCGTCCGTCTGGAGCCTTGCGACGGCGTCCTCGATCGCGGCCCGGCGCTCCGGCGTCTCGAGCGTCTCGCCCTCCGGCGCGGCGAAGACGAGGTTGAGGACGGCGCCCTGCTCGGAGGCGAACTCGGCCTCGATCAGGTCGGTCGCCTTCTGGGTGTCCGACCCCGGGATCTCGAACTCGTCCTTCAGGCCGCCGCCGAAGGCCACCAGGAGGGCGACCAGGACGACGACGATCCCGAGCCAGCCCAGGACGACACGCCAGGGATGGGTGGCGCAGGCCCGCGCCCACCGGGCCAGTCCTCCGGTTGCCAGACGTTCGTGCGCCGCGCGGCGCTGTCTCGGTTCCTCCATCGAGTGTCGCCTCCGTTTCGGTGCTCGTCGTGTACGGGGACCGGCTGGCGGCCCGGAACTCATCGATCAGATGTCGATTTCAGGCCATAACGGCTCGGAGGCCCTCACTCTTCCAGGTTTTCTGATCGTCCCGCGGGGAGGCGTGGATGCAGACGATCTCGAGCCGTCCGGCGCCCGCGCCGGAGCCATGGGGGCTCGCCCTCGAAACGCACGTGCCGCCGGGGCTGGGCGGCAGCTCATCTGCCGGAATCACCTCGTACACGAGGTTCCTTCGTCAGGGGGGTCTTGCCCGCCAGG
>JAICGP010000236.1 GCA_025923055.1 Thermoleophilia bacterium | reverse complement strand
AGACGCCGCCGGTTGGGGAAGTACCGGTACACGGTTGCGCGCGCCACCCCGGCGGCGACCGCGACGTCGGCGAGGTTGGCCCGGTCGCCTCGTGTCGCGAACGTGCGAGCCGCCGCTTCGAGGATCGTGGCTGAGACGCGCTGTTGGAGCGCCTGCCTCGCCGGCAGACGCGCTGGTTCGGGTGCTGGCTCGGGCATCACCGACTACCCGACAGTGTAGGCGGGCGGCTCCCGAGTCGAGACGGAAGGTCTCGTCACGAGGCACCGAGACCAAGGCCTTCGAGGCAGGCCCCTATCGCCTTTGGCGAGGCCACGCGTCTCTCCCTTCCTCTGCATGAGCTGGCGCCCTTCCACACACATGTTTAGCGCATTACTCATTGTGAGACAAGAAATCTCATCCAGGAAGCGAGCAAGCGACACGAGGGAGGCGACTTCGATGTATGACGATGTCCTGGGGATCACTGCGGCGGGCGGTACGGCAGCGGCCGGTGGTGCGGCCGCGAGCGGGGCCCTCCCGTTCACCGGCTACGGGATCGCGATCGGGGGCGTCACGGTCACGCTGTCCTGGCTGATCGCCTTCGCTCTCGTTGCGGTCGCCGTTGGTGTCCTGCTCATTCGCTGGGATGCCGGGCGCGGATAGGCTCACTGCGGTGGCGGCGGTCCTCGTGACCGCCGCCCTCGTCGTCGCGTTTCACGTCGTCTACGCTCCCCCACCGGAGATCAACGTCGCCGTCGCGTTCTACCTGGTGGCGGCGGGGGTCCTCGTCTGGCTGCTCGCGCTCGCCTGTCGAAGCGAGCCGTGGCGCGGCCTCGAGCCAGCACGGGGACGCATCGTCGCGGTCGTGCCGGCCTACAACGAGGATCCCCGCGTCCTGCGCGAGTGTCTAGACGCCCTCCTGGCGGGGAGCGTCGTGCCCGACGCCGTGCACGTGATCGACGACGGCAGCGATCCGCCACTCGAGCCGTACCGGCACGGACTCGTCGTGTGGCATCGGCAGGAGAACCAGGGGAAGCGTTGGGCTCAGGTGAATGCGCTTCGCGACGAGACAGCCGACTTCATCGTCACGCTCGACTCGGACTCGGTCCCCGACAGGCACGCGCTACGTGAGTGCCTGCGGGCCTTGAGAGATCCTGGTGTTCAGGCCGCTACGGCGACCGTCGCGGTCAGGAACCGGAAGCGAAACTGGCTCACGCGGCTGGTCGACCTCGAGTTGGTCTACGGCTGCCTGGTCTATCGCCGGGCACGAAGCTCGCTCGGTGCCGTCGCCCCGACCTCGGGGGCGTTTGCGGTCTACCGGGCGCCGGTCTTCTTCGACAACATGGTCGATTACGTCCTGTCCGGGACGGCCGGGGACGACAGGCGTCTGACCAACTACGCGCTCCTCCGGGGACGGGTGGTCGGATGCTCCGCCGCCTGGGTGCAGACGGACATGCCGGTCAGCCTGCGCCAGACGTTCCGCCAGCGCGTCCGTTGGTTCAAGTCGTACTTCCTCTATCTCCGTTGGGAGCTTCGAAATCTCTCGGGAGCGCCCTTCTGGCTCCGTGCCTGGTCCCTCGCGATGGCGCTCATCCTTCCTCTGCTGCTCCTCTGGGCTCTCGTCGTCATTCCGTTCGGCTCCGGGCAGTTCTTCTGGCAGCCCTTCGTCTACTGGGGCGTGCTCATGTACGCCCAGACGGCCCGCTACGCGGTCAATCGGGTCGGAATGGGGCCGATGAGCCGCTTCGCGGCGTGGTTCCTTCTGACGCCCTTGCTGATTCCGTGGAATCTGCTCATGGTGAAGCCCGCCCTGTACCGGTCGATACCAGAGGCCCGCAACTTCGGCTGGCACACGCGCTGACGACGACCTGAAGCCCATGAAGAAGCGGCTCATCGGGACGACCCTGATCGTCGGCAGTGTCCTCGTGCTGGCGTACACGGCAGCGGTTCTCCTCTGGCGCGATCCGGTCACGGATCTCTACAACCGCTATCAGCAGGACCGTCTGGATTCGGCGCTCGAGGAGGAGTTCGCCTCCTGGGACGCGAACCGGCGCAGCCGCGAGGATGAGGAGACCTCCACGGCGGCCAAGGCCCCGACCGGCGCCGCGCGGGCCGACACGGCCCGCGACGCCCGCCGCTTCCTCGCAGGCCTCGAGGCGGGTCAGGCCTTCGGCCGGATCACGATCCCGCGTATCGACCTGAAGGCCGTCGTCGTCCACGGAACACGCACGCGCGAGGACCTCTCGCGCGGCCCCGGCCACTATGAACGGACCGCCGTTCCGGGTCTCGGAAGGACCGTCGGCATCGCGGGGCACCGGACGACCTTCGGCGCCCCTTTCCGGGACATCGACGACATGCGCTCCGGTGACACGATCACGCTGGAGATGCCGTACGCAACCTTCCGTTACCGCGTCTTCGAGCACGAGATCGTCGACTCCCGCGACTGGAGCGTGATCCGCAACCGCGGCTTCGACACGCTCGTGCTCTCCGCCTGCCACCCCCGCTACAGCGCCGACCAGCGCTGGATCGTCTACGGCCGCCTCGTCGAGGTGCGCCGACGAGGCGGGACCGCCTACCTCGTCGCTCGTTAGGGTCGAGCGAGGTTCTTCTCGGCCCGCGCGACGAGGGCGCGGCCGTACTCGCGGTGCTCGCCCATGCCCAGCTCCCACTGCGCGTGCGCGAGGACGCCGTCGCGGCGGAGGCGCGACTGCGAGACGGCCCGCGCGGCGTAGTGCGACTCCGCCATCACGGTCGTGCGCATGTAGGAGCCCTCCGCGAGGCGGACGACCTCCTCCGCGAGCTCCCGGCCCTCGACGCGCGCGATCGTGTGCCAGCGCTCCGGCTCCTCGGAGTCGGCGATCTGGACGAAGTAGGTGGGCTCCGGAGGCACCTTGCCTCCGTCGTTCTCCTCGCCTAGCCGATCGCCTGCTCCAGCGCCCGCCGCGTCAGGACGCGGGCGAGGTGCTCCCGGAACTCCCCGCTCGCGTTGTGGTCGCTCGGGGGGGTCGTGCCCTCGGCGGCGCGCTCGGACGCGGCCGCGGGATCGGAACCGGAGGCGAGCGCCTCCTCGACGCCGGTCGCGCGCAGCGCCGTCGGCCCCATGTTCGTCAGCCCCACGTGGACGCCGCCGTTCAGGCGAACGGCCGCCACGCCGACGGTCGCCCAGTCCTGCGCGCGCCGGGTGAGCTTCTCGTACGCCCACCCTGCGCCGCCGGTCTTCGGCACCCGGATCTCCGTCAGCACCTCCTGCGGGTCGAGCGCCGTCTGCAGGAAGCCGCCGAAGCTCTCGCCGACCGGGAGGCGCCGCTCCCCGCCGGGCCCGTGCACGACGAGCTCGGCGTCGAGGGCGAGCAGGATGGTGGGGGCGTCGGAGGCCGGGTCGCAGTGCGCGACCGAGCCGCCGATCGTGCCGCGATGCCGCACCTGCGGGTCGCCGATCGAGCCGACCGCGTCCGCGAGGATTGCGCACTCGGCCCGGAGCAGCTCGCTCCGCTCGAGGTCGTGGTAGCGGGTCAGCGCCCCGATCGCGACCATGTCGCCGTCCTCGCGGACGTAGGAGAGCTCGCCGAGGCGCCCTACGTCCACGAGGAGCTCCGGCCTCGCGAGCCGCAGCCGCATGAGCGGCAGGAGCGAGTGGCCGCCGGCGAGCAGCTTCGCGTCGCGCCCGGACCCGAGCAGCTCGACGGCGTGGTCGACGGACTCGGCGACCTCGTAGTCGAACTGCGCCGGGATCACCGGGCACCTCCTTCCTGGATCGCGCGCCAGACCCGCTCGGGCTTGGCGGGCATCTCGACGTCAGTGACCCCGAAGGGCGAGAGCGCGTCGACGATCGCGTTGATCACCGCCGGTGTGGCGGCGATCGTCCCCGTCTCCCCCACGCCCTTGACGCCGAGCGGGTTCGTGGGGCTCGGCGCGTTGACGCGGTCGAGCTCGTAGTCGATCGTCTCGGCGGCGCTCGGCACGAGGTAGGAGAGCATCGAGCCGGTCGTCAGGTT
>JAICGP010000235.1 GCA_025923055.1 Thermoleophilia bacterium | reverse complement strand
GAAGACGTGCATGTACGCGCGGCCGGACGTCTGGCACGCGCTGATGGAGAAGCTCACGGAGGCGTTCGCCGCGTACCTCCGCGCCCAGGTGCGCGCGGGCGCGGACGTCGTGCAGCTCTTCGACTCGTGGGTGGGCGCGCTCTCGGTGGACGACTACCGCGAGTTCGTGGCGCCGTACTCGGCGCGCATCCTCGCCGCGGTCGCGGCCGAGGCGCCCGCGATCCACTTCGGGACAGGCGCCGCGCACCTCCTGGGCGAGCTCACGGAGGCAGGCGGCGACGTGATCGGGCTCGACTGGCGCATCCCGATCGGAGCCGGCTGGGACCTGGTCGGCCCGACCCGAGGCGTGCAGGGAAACCTCGATCCAGCAGTCCTCCTGGGGCCCTGGGAGCGGGTCGAGGATGCGACGGCGCGGATCCTGGACGAGGTCGCCGGCCGGCCGGGCCACGTCTTCAACCTCGGCCACGGCGTCCTCCCGGAGACGGACCCGGCCGCGCTGCGCCGCCTCGTCGAGCTCGTGCACGCCGGGACGTCGGTTGAGGTAGCGGCATGACCCACCGCGCCTCGGCTGCCGCTCGGGGCACCCCAGCCCACCACCCGCCGCAAGCCTATCGAGCAAGAACGCGCGCGTGGCGCGCAATCTGAGCCGGAACCGAGGAGAAAGCGTGTCGAGAGACCTGCGGACGGCGGTGATCCTCATGGCCTACGGCAGCCCGGATCGCGCCGAGGACATTCCCGCCTACTTCTCGGACATCCGCGGCGGGCGCCCCGTCCGGCCCGAAGCGGTCGCCGAGCTCGGCGAGCGCTACCGGCGAATCGGCGGCTCGCCGCTGAACGAGATCGCCGAGGCGCAGCGCGCGGCGCTCGAGACCGAGCTCGGGCTCCGCGTGCACGTCGGCATGAAGCACTGGCGGCCGTGGATCGCCGATGCGGTCGAGCAGGCGCTGGCGGGCGGCGCCGAGCGGCTCGTGGGCCTCGTCCTCGCCCCGCACTACTCGCGCCTCTCGATCGGCGGCTACCGCGAGCGCCTGGAGGGAGCGCTCGCAGGCCGAGCGGAGCTCGCCTTCGTCGAGAGCTGGCACGACCACCCGCCCTACCTCGACGCGCTCGCCGGGCGTGTACGCGGGACGAAGGCCCACGTGGTCTTCACCGCGCACAGCCTCCCGGAGCGCATCCTCGCCGAGGGTGACCCGTACCGCGACCAGCTGCTCGAGACCGCCGACCTCGTCTCCCGGCGGGCCGGCCTCGCCCGCTGGTCGTTCGCGTTCCAGAGCGAGAGCCCGACGGGCGAGCCGTGGCTCGGCCCCGACGTGCTCGTCGAGCTCGACTCGCTCCATGCGGCCGGCGTCCGAAAGGTGCTCCTCGCGCCGATCGGGTTCGTCAGCGACCACCTCGAGATCCTCTGGGACCTCGACGTCGAGGCGCGGGAGAAGGCGGCCGAGCTGGGGCTCGAGCTCGACCGGATCGAGTCGCTGAACGCCGATCCCGCGTTCGTCCGGGGGCTCGCGGAGCTCGTGAGGAAGGCCTCGGCGACCGAAACACGAATCGGAGCACGATGAGCACCCGCAGCTGTCCCGACTGGCCCGCTCTCCTCGAGGTCGCGCCCGACCTCCATTTCAAGCACTACACGCTCGCCGAGGCGCGCCTTCCCGCCGAGGTGCTCGTCAACCTGCCGGACGTCCCCCTCGAGGCGATCGCCATCTGCGCCGACCTGGAGCACAATGTGTTCAACCCGGCGCACACCGACCAGCGCGTCGCCGCGGCGCTCCAGGGCACCTACTGGTACCCGCTCAACGAGTGGGCCCAGCGCTCGCCGCGGCCGTAGAATCGAAAGCGTGGGGAAGGGGTACGCCGAGGGGCCGGCCGCCGAGGAGCGGTTCGCGGAGCTGGAGCGCGCCGAGCGAGCGGCCGCCGACGCGCCGCCCGAGCGCGCGGCCGTCTACGGCTCGACCGACGACGACCCGAAGCGCCACTTTCTCGGCTGGCTCGACGAGATCGACCCGGACGAGCTCTTCGCGAGCGGCGCGGCCTGGGGAATCACGGTGCTCCGCCGGCGCGCGGGCTAGCCGACCGCGGTCGTCCAGAAGACGTCGGTTCGGTACGGGAGCTCGACGAGCGTGCGCCCGCGCGTGACCGGGTCCCGCTCGAGCAGCCGACGCACGCGGTCGAGGACGCGCGCGCGCTTCCCGGCGGGCAGCGCGGCCACGAAGCTCACCGACGCGACGCGGGCGACGACGCCCTCCGGCGGCAGCCGCTGCACGTGGCGGAACGAGGCGCTCTCGAGCGGCGAGAAGAGGCGAGAGCGCTCGAGCGCAGCTCGCCAGGCTCCCGCGGCATAGCGCGGCGCCGCTCCGCGGTGCGGCTCCATGATCTCCGTCAGCGCGGCCACCCACGGGACGCTCTCGTCGCGGACGTTCCAGAGCAAGCCGAGCCCGCCGACCGGGCGCAGGACGCGCCGGATCTCCGCGAGGGCCGGCCCGCCGTCGAACCAGTGGAAGGCGGACCCGACGACGACCGCGTCGACCGAGTCCTCGGCGAGCGGGATCGCCTCGGCGACTCCGTCGACGGTCTGGACCGCGGGCGACGCGCGCTCGAGCATCGCGCGCATCTCGGCCACGGGCTCGACCGCGACGAGCGCGGCGCCGGACGGCTCCAGGGCGCGCGTCAGCTTGCCCGTGCCCGCGGCCAGGTCGAGCACATGCCGGCCCGGCCCGATCCGGAGCGCCTCGACCAGCCGGGCGACGGCATCGGGCGGATACCCCGGCCGCCCGCGCTCGTAGTCCTCCGCCGCGCGCGGGAAGCCGCGCGCGGCGGCGTCGTGAATCGCCGTCCGCACCGCGGACAGCGTACGGCCCGGGGCCTCCGGAGGCCCCGGGCCGCCGCTCGGGAGAAGCTCAGTGGCCGGCGGAGCCCTTCGGGTTCCCGACCTTCAGGATCCCGACCTGGCCCATGTCCACGCTGGCGAAGGAGTGGGAGACGAAGGGATACATGCCGGGCTCGTCGATCTCGACGTCGAAGACCGCGCCGCCGCCGGCGGGCACGCCGACCGTCTGGACGCCGATCTGCGGCTCGGTCATGTCGCCGTTCACCCACGCACGGTCGAGAATGGTGCCGACGACGTGGAAGTCGGTGTCGAGGCTGGGGCCGGCGGCGACGACCCAGAAGCGGACGGTGTCGCCCGGGTCGGCCGTGAGCGGGTGGGCGGCGTACTGGCCCGCGTAGCCGTTCCAGGTCACCCAGTCGGGCATCGTCGCGCGCGCCTTCAGGGTGTCGTAGGCGGCGGGCTCGTCCGTGCCGGGCCCGTTCAGGTACCACTCGCTGCCGACGAGCACGAACTCGCGGTCGGCGGGCGGGAGCGGGTTCTCGGCCGGCTGAACGACGATGGCGCCGTACATGCCGTTGGCGATGTGAGCGAGAACCGGCTTCGTGCCGCAGTGGTACATGTAGACGCCCGGGTCGTCGGCGGTGAACGAGTAGGTGATCGACTCGCCGACGGCGACGTCCCGGAACGCGCGGTCGGGCGCGATGCGCGCCGAGTGGAAGTCGATCGAGTGCGGGATCGAGCCCTCGTTCGTGAGGGTGATCCGGACCTCCTGGCCCTCGCGCACGTGGATCGCCGGGCCGGGAGCGCCGCCCTCGAAGGCCCAGGCGCGGTACTCGATTCCCGGAGCGATCTCGACGACGACGTCCTTGAGCGTCAGCTCGACGTCCACGACGTCGCCCTCCGGGATCGGCGGCAGCTCGGCGGGGAACGGCTCGCGCCCGGCGGCCACCTGCTCGGCGTCGTCGACGGTCTGGCCGGCGAAGCTGACGAGGCCCTGCTGGGCCGCGTCCGTCGAAGCCTCGCCGTGCGTCGTGTCGACCCTGGCGGCGTCCCTCGCATCGGCGCGCGCCTTGCCCGCCACGTCGGCGGAGACGGCGGCCGCGGTCGTGCCGACGAGCGCGGCCAAAGCGAGAAGTGCGATCCCAATGGCTT
>JAICGP010000234.1 GCA_025923055.1 Thermoleophilia bacterium | reverse complement strand
GAGCGCACGGCGAGCGGGGAGAGCCAGCTCTCCTCGTGCTCGCGAACCCGAGCCTCGAACTCGTCCGCGACCCGTCCGGCCACGTCGGGCATGCGGGTCTACCGTACCGCTAGATGATGATGGGAACGGTGCCGCCGTCCGCGCTCCACGCGGATCCCGTCACGTAGCTGGCCCGGTCCGAGCACAGGAAGACGATCACCGCGGCGATCTCCTCCGGTGCCGCGAGGCGGCCCAGCGGCCGTCCCCGTGCGACGCCCTCGAGCACCTCCTCGCGGCTCTTGCCGGAGCGCTCCGCTCCCTGGTCGGCGAGGCCGCCGGCGGCCAGCCACGCCGGCGACGCGGTCGGCCCCGGCGTGACGGCGTTGCAGAGGATTCCGTCCTTCGCGTACACGTCGGCGACGAGACGGGAGAGCGAGAGGACGGCCGCCTTCGTGACGCTGTAGTCCGGCATCCCGGTAGAGGGCCGCTTCCCCGCGGTCGAGCTGACGTTGACGATTCGCCCGCCGCCCCGCGAGCGCATCCCGGGGAGCACCGCCTGGATGGCGCGGACGTAGCTCATGACGTTGAGCTGCCAGACGGCCTCCCAGTCCTCGTCCGTGAGGTCCTCGAAGGAGCGCTGGTAGGCGACGCCGACGTTGTTCACGAGGCAGTCCACCCGCCCGAGCTCGGCCTCGGCCTGCCGGACGAGCTCGCGCGGTCGCGCCGGCTCGGCAAGGTCGCCGTGAACGCCGAGCGCCGCTCCGACCTCGGCGCGCGCGGTCTCCACGCGCTCCGGGTCGCGCCCGGAGACGACCACGGCCGCACCCTCCGCCGCGAGGAGGCGCGCGGTCTCGAGCCCGATGCCCGCGGTCGAGCCGGTGACGACGCAGACGCGATCACGGAGCCCGAGGTCCACGGGCGCCTACGATAACGGCGGTGGCGTTCGCCTACGGATCCATCGACGAGCTCGGAGAGGGCGTCTTCCGGAAGGTCCGGCGGGCGCTCGGCGTGACCGCGTTCGGCGTCAACGCGATGGTGCTGCCGACCCGCACGGGCTGGTTCGAGCACTTCCACGACGAGCAGGACGAGCTCTACTTCGTCCATCGCGGCCTGGCCGGGTTCGAGGTGGAGGGGGAGCGGTTCGAGCTCGGCCCCGGAGGCGTCTGCCACGTCGAGTCGTCCTCCCCCAGGCGCGTCTGGAACGCCGGCGACGACGAGCTCGTCCTCCTCGTCGTGGGCGGGAAGGGCGGCTACGTGGGCCGGGACGGGCACATGGTCGACGCAGCCGACGAGGAGCGGCGGCGCGCGTTCAGCGCCGGGGACGAGGCGGTCATCCGCCGGCTTCCCGAGTGACGACCGTCTACCTCGCCCGCCACGGCCAGAGCGACTGGAACGCTGCCCTCCGCTGGCAGGGGCACGCCGACCGTCCGCTCACGGAGCTGGGGCGACGTCAGGCCGCCGAGCTGGCCGAGCGTCTGGCCGACACGCCGCTCGACGCCGTCTACGCGTCCGACCTGATCCGCGCCCGAGAGACCGCCGAGGCGGTGGCGACGCCGCGCGGCCTCCCGCTGCACGTCCTGCCCGAGTTGCGTGAGGTCGACGTCGGCTCGTGGTCGGGCCTGACGCGGCTCGAGGCGCAGGAGCGGTTTCCGGAGGCCTTCGCCCGCTGGCGGGACGGCGGCCACGGCTGGGAGGACGGCGAGCTCTACGAGCGCATGGCGGAGCGCGTCGTCGCCGCGGTGCTGAGGGTGGCCGCCGACCATCCCGAAGGCACGGTGCTTCTCGTCGCGCACGGCGGCCCGATCCGTGCCCTGCACGCGGTCGCGCTCGGTCTCGACCTCGCGCAGCACCGGCGCCTCCGCCCCGTTGCCGCCAACGCGCACCTCTCGCGGATCGCCGTCGAGGACGGCAAGATCGCGCGGCTAGACTGAGTCCGTGGAGGACTACACGAACAAGTACCGGGGCGAGCTGGTCGAGGTCGAGCTCTTCGGCGGCGAGTACCAGGAGGGCACGCTGACCGCCTACTGCGCCGTCGAGGGCGTCCCGCACATGGAGCTCAACGGCCACATCCTCATCCCGCTCCAGAACGTCGCCTCCCTCCACTGCTCGAGCCGCTGCGACGCGCCCGAGCCGGACTGGCCGCCGCGCGGCCTCGCCGAGAGCGAAGGCGAGCCCTAGGCACGGACGTGGCTCGGTCCGCGGACACGCCCCTCGCGCGGGGCCGCTGAGCCGGAGGGCGATGCGCGGCACGTTCCTCGCCGCCCGCAACGCCGTCAAGGCGCTCCTTCTCTACGGCGCGCTCGCGGGCGGACTTTTCGCGCTCGGGTGGTGGCTGGGCGGCCTACGACTCGGCAGCGTCTTCCTCGTCGTCGGGCTCCTAATGGCCGCCACGGTCTACTGGTACGGGCCGCGGGTCATCCTCGCCTCCCTCGGCGCCCGTGAGCTTCCGCTCGCGGAGGCGCCCGCGCTGCACTCGGCCGCCGAGCGTCTCGCCATGGCGGCCGGCGTCGACCGGCCGCGCCTCTACCTGCTCCCCCACGGGCACCCGCGGGCGCTCTCGGTCGGCAGGGCGGGGGGGCCGCCGGGGATCGCGCTCACGCAGGGCCTCCTGGGGCTGCTCGCGCCGGCCGAGCTCGAGGGCGTGCTCGCCCACGAGCTCGCTCACGCGCGCCACCGCGACCTGCTCGTGCAGACCCCCGTCGTCCTCCTGGCCGGCTGGCTCGTGGAGATCAGCCGGATCGGCGGGTTCCTCGAGCGCGCCCTCCTCTTCGTGCTCGGACCGGTCGCCGCGAGCGTCGTGCAGGTGCTGCTCTCCCCCAAGCGCGAGCTCGCCGCCGATGCCGCCGCAGCCGAGATCTGCACGTCGCCGCATCCGCTCGCCGACGCCCTCGTCCGCATCGAGCAGGCGATGGAGCTGGTCAGGTTCCAGGCGAGCCCGGTAACCGAGCCTCTCTACATCGTCAACCCGTTCGAGCCCACCGGGCTGGCGGCCATGTTCTCGACGCACCCGCCGGTCGGGGAGCGGGTTGCGCGCCTCCGGGCCCTCGACCCGGACTGGCGCGAGAAGCTCCGGGCGGCATAGCACCCACCTTCGCGGCCATCCGGCTCGTCACGTAGTCTTTTCAGTTGACCTGCGGCCGACGCCCCTGGGCGGAGACAAGGAGGACGAATGAGACGGCGAAGACGGCGTCGCCTCGCCACGAGCGCAGCGGTGGTGCTGGCCCTCGCCTGCGCGGGGACGGCCGCTGCCGACCCGTTCTCGGACTGGTCGGGCAAGCGAGGCCCCTTCGCCTGGGAGACGAAGCTGCGCACCTGTGGAGACGTTGGCGACGCTCCGAGTCGGGTGCGCGCGCACACGCGCTGGCGCGGCAGCCCGGCGAACGGGTACCAGCGCCTGACGTTCGTCCGCCGGCGGCTCGCCGACGACGGGAACGGCTGGCTGACGGTCCAGAGGCAGGCGCGCTCCACGAAGAACGGCCCGCTGGAGGGCAACCGTGCCGTTGTCCACTGGTCGCAGTGGTTCTTCCCCTTCGAGGACGAGGGCGGGGCGACGACACGCCACGTGGTCCGCTTCGAGTGGCTCCGGGACCGGCCGGGCCGCGACCGGCGCGTTCTGCGACGGACGGTCAGGCTCCCCGCCTGCGTCGTCTCTCCGTAGGCGTCGCCCGTCCCCTCTAACGGCGAAGGGCCGCCTCGGCGGCGGCCCTTCGGAGAGAAAACCGGCGGCGACCTACTCTCCCGGGAGGTTGCCCTCCGAGTACCATCGGCGCGGGCGGGCTTAACTTCTCTGTTCGGAATGGGAAGAGGTGTTTCCCCGCCGCTATGACCACCGGAAGTTGTGAGGCTGGGCGCGGGCTTCCCCGCGCACCCTCAAAGCTCCATAGCGACATTGCGGTGTTCAAATCAAGACCTCGGGTAATTAGTACGGGTCCGCTGAACACATTGCTGTGCTTGCACGTCCCGCCTATCAACGTGGTGGTCTCCCACGACCCTTACTCCCTCGAGGGGATGGGAGGCCTCATCTCGAGGTGGGCTTCCCGCTTAGATGCTTTCAGCGGT
>JAICGP010000233.1 GCA_025923055.1 Thermoleophilia bacterium | reverse complement strand
CTCGAAGGGCACTGTCCGGTCGGGACGCGTCAGCGGCGCTCGGCGGGGTGGTGGCGGCCGTGGTAGGAGATGAGCGTGCAGAGGAGCCCGGTGAGGGCGACGCCCGGCCCGACCTCGAGCAGCAGGCGGGCCTCGTCGGAGCGCTCGACGCCCGTGACGAGGCCGCCCACGGCGATCCAGACCGCCGCGAGGATGGCGGGAAGGAGGAGCAGGATCACGGTCCAGTCGTGCCAGGGCCGCCGCCGCCTCGTCCAGAGGACGTAGTCGGCCGGCGCGAGGACGAGCACGACGAGCGCGGGCAGGATCCCGGTGAGGAGCTCGCCGGCGCCGATCGCCGTCCAGAGGGCGAGCGCGACCGCGCCGCCCGTCAGGTAGCGGGGCACGCGCCGCGCCTACCGCGTGCGCGCGAAGCGCTGCACGGCCTCGAGGAGCTCCCGGCTCTTCTCCTCGGCGACGCCGGGGTCGCCCGCTGCGAGCGCGCCGGAGACGCAGTGGCTCACGTGGTCGTCGAGGATCTCGTACGCGAGGCTCTCGAGCGCCGTCGTGACGGCGCCGACCTGCGTGAGGACGTCGATGCAGTAGCGCTCTTCCTCGATCATCCGCTCGAGCCCCCGGACCTGGCCCTCGATCCGGTGCAGCCGCTTGACGAGCGCCTCCTTGTCCTGGACGTAGCCGTGGGTCATGCGCGTGCCTCCCTGGCGCTCCGGAAGCGGCGGAGCCGGAGCGAGTTCGTGACGACGAAGAGGCTCGATCCCGCCATGGCCGCCGCCGCGACCATCGGGTTCAGGAGCCCCGCGACCGCGAGCGGGATCGCGGCGACGTTGTAGGCGAAGGCCCAGAAGAGGTTGCCCTTGATCGTGGCGAGGACGCGGCGCGAGAGGCGGATGGCGTCGGCCGCGGCGCGCAGGTCGCCCGAGACGAGCGTCAGGTCGCTCGCCTCGATGGCCACGTCCGTGCCGGTGCCGATGGCGATGCCGAGATCGGCCTGCGCGAGCGCCGGCGCGTCGTTGACGCCGTCCCCGACCATCGCGACCACCTCGCCTTCGCGCTGCAGGCGGAACACCTCGGCCGCCTTGTCACGCGGGAAGACCTCGGCGAGCACGCGCTCGATGCCGACCTGAGCGGCGACCGTGCGCGCCGTCTCCTCGCGGTCTCCGGTCAGGAGGACGGGCGTGAGCCCCAGGGCCCGCAGCTCCGTGACCGCCTCGGCGCTCGTCGCCTTCACCGTGTCGGCGACCGTGAGGGTGGCGCGCGGCAATCCGTCCCAGCTGACCTCGATGCCGGCGCTCCCGCGGCCCACCGCGACCTCGTGGCCCTCGACGCGGCCGACGACGCCCGCACCAGGCCTGCTCTCGAAGGCTTCCACGGGTGGGAGAGCGCCGACCTCGGCGCGCGCGGCCCTCGCCACCGCCCGCGCGATCGGGTGCTCGCTCGCATCCTCGACCGCGCCCGCGAGGCGGAGAACCTCCGCGCGCGTGGCGCCGTTCAGCGGAACGACCTCGACGAGCTCCATCCGCCCCTCTGTGACGGTGCCGGTCTTGTCGAGCACGACCGTCGTCACGCGGCGCGTCTGCTCGAGGATCTCGGGCCCCCTGATGAGGACGCCGAGCTGGGCGCCCCGCCCGGTGCCCACCATGAGCGCCGTCGGAGTGGCGAGCCCGAGGGCGCACGGGCAGGCGATGATGAGGACCGCAACGGCCGCCGTGAACGCGTCGGCCGGATCGCCGCCGGCGAGGAGCCAGCCGCCGAGCGTCGCCAGCGAAAGGGCGATCACGATCGGGACGAAGACGGCCGACACGCGGTCGGCCAGGCGTTGTACGGGCGCCTTCCCCGCCTGCGCCTCGGCGACGAGCCGCGCGATCTGCGCCAGCGCGGTCTCGGCGCCGACGCGGGTCGCCTCGACGACGAGCCTCCCGGAGGCGTTCACCGTCGCGCCGGCGACGTCGTCGCCGGGGCCGACGTCCACCGGCACCGGCTCGCCGGTGAGCATCGACTGATCGACGGCCGACCGTCCCTCGACGACGACACCGTCCGTGGCCACCTTCTCGCCCGGGCGCACGACGAAGAGGTCGCCGACGGCGAGCTCCTCGACGGGGACGGCGATCTCGACGCCGTCGCGGAGCACGTGCGCCTCCTTCGCGCCCAGCTCGAGCAGCGTGCGGAGGGCAGCGCCCGAGCGGCGGCGCGCCCGCGCCTCGAGCCAGCGCCCGAGGAGGATCAGCGTCGTGACGACGGCCGTCACCTCGAAGTAGAGCTCGGCGTCCTCGAGCGCGAGGAGCGCGACGAGGGACCAGAGGTACGCCGCGGTCGTGCCCAGCGAGATGAGCGTGTCCATCGTGGCCGCTCGGTGGCGCGCGCTCGCGAGCGCGGCACGGTGGAACGGCCAGCCTGCCCATGCCCAGACCGGCGTGGCGAGACCTAGCGCGGCCCACTCCCACCCCGCAAAGCGGAGCGGCGGGATCATCGCCACGAGGGCGAGCGGCAGCGTCAGGGCGGCCGCAACCGCGAGCCGCACGCCCACGCTCCAGCCGCCGCCTTCTCCCTCTGCCCGAGTCAGCGCCGCGCGGTATCCGGCTCCCTCGACCGCCCGAACGAGGTCGTCGAGGGCGACGCGGCGCTCGTCGTAGGCGACGGCGGCCTGCTCGGTGGCGAAGTTGACGCTCGCCTCGACGCCCTCGAGCCTGTTGAGACTGCGCTCGATCCGCGCCGCGCAGGCGGCGCAGGTCATGCCCTCGAGCTCGAGCCGGACGCTCGCGCTCATTCCGCCTCGTAACCGGCCTCGGCGATCGCGGCGCGCAGGGCGCGGTCGTCGAGGCCGCCTCCCGTCACCTTGACGGTCTTCGTGTCGAGATCGGCCTCGGCCCGCTCGACCCCCGCCGCGGCGGCGAGGCGACCCTCGACCGCCTGCAGGCAGTGACCGCAGGACATGCCGGGAACGCGGTAGACGACCGTCTCGCTCATGCCGTCTCCAGTATACCCGCCAGGGGTATGGCACAAGCGCACTACCGGCGGCGCCGTCGGTTAGCATGCCGCGGCCTTGAAGCTCTCCCTCGTTCCCCGCACGACCGAGTTCTACGACCTCTTCACGAGGGCCGGCGCGAACGCGCTGGAGGCGGCGAGGCTCGTGCAGCAGCGGTTCCGCGACCACCCGAACTCGAGCGTGCGCCACTCGGACGTGAAGGCGATCGAGGACGAGGGCGACTCGATCACGCGCGACCTCATCCAGCTCCTGAACACCCAGTACATCACCCCGTTCGACCGCGAGGACATCTACCAGCTCGCCACGGCGCTCGACGACGTCGTCGACCACCTCGACGAGGCCTCCGACCTCCTCGAGCTCTACGGCGTCGAGTCGCCGACCAGGCAGGCGATCGAGCAGTGCCGCGTCCTCGTGGGGGCCGTCGAGCACCTCTCCAGGGCGCTGGGGGAGCTGAAGGGCCTCCGCGGCGTCGAGCGCGAGCTCGTCGCGCTCAAGGCCCTCGAGGACGAGGGCGACCGGATCCTCCACGACGCGATCGCCGACCTGTTTCGCGACTCGCGCATCGACCCCCTCATCGTCATCCGCTGGAAGGACATCTTCGAGGCCCTCGAGGATGCCCTCGACGCCTGCGAGACGGCCGCGAACGTGATCGGGAACATAGTCGTCAAGAACGCATAGGGGTCGTTTGGATTTCACACTCGTCGCCGTCGTCGTCGTCGCGCTCTTCTTCGACTTCACGAACGGCTTCCACGACGCTGCGAACGCGATCGCCACGTCGGTCTCGACGCGGGCTCTCTCCCCTCGGGTGGCCGTCGTCTTCGCCGCCGTCCTCAACTTCGCGGGCGCGTTCGTGTTCCTCGAGGTGGCCGCGACGGTCGCGACCGGGATCGTCGACGCGACGGTGATCACTCCCGAGGTCGTGCTCGGCGGCGTCGTGGGGGCGATCACCTGGAATCTCACCACCTGGTACCTCGGGCTTCCGACGAGTTCCAGCCACGCTCTCATCGGCGGCGTCTCGGGCGCTGCCATCGCCGCGAACGGCTTCGACGTCGTGAAGTGGGAGGGGCTCGTCGACAAGGTGCTGATCCCGTCG
>JAICGP010000232.1 GCA_025923055.1 Thermoleophilia bacterium | reverse complement strand
CGCAGCGCCTTCCCGCTGACGAGCGGGGACACCGCCACGACCCGCTTCCCGGCGAGCGCCTCCCGGACGCCGGGGATCGCGAGGATCGGCAGGATGGAGACGAACGGGTTCGAAGGCGCGAGGAAGACGACCTCCGCGGCCTCGATCGCGTCGAGCACGCCCGGCGCCGGGACGGCCCGCTCGGCGCCCTCGTAGCGCACGGCGCGCACCTCGTCGGCGTGCCGGCGGGCCACGAACCACGTCTGGAAGTCGAGCTCGCCGGCCGGGGTGGTCAGGAACGTCCGCACCGGGTCGTCGGATGCAGGGAGCAGAGCCGTCTCGACGCCCAGGCTCGCGCAGAGCCGCGTCGTGACCTCCGAGAGCGGCACGCCCTCGCGCAGGAGCCGCGTGCGGACGAGGTGGAGGCCGATGTCGCGGTCCCCGAGCGTGAACCACGTCTCGCCGCCGAGCCGCCCGGCCGCGGCGAGCGCGTTCGTCGTCTCCTCGCGGACGCCCCAGCCGCGCTCCTCGTCGAGGAGGCCGGCGAGCGTGTAGAGGACGGTGTCGAGGTCCGGCGAGACGCGCAGGCCGAGGATCTCGACGTCGTCACCCACGTTCACGACGGCCGTGACGCTCGCAGCGCCGGCGGCGCGGACGAGCGCGTCCACGAACCGCGACCCGCCGAGCCCCCCGCAGAGCACCGCGCACGGGCGCGCGCTCACGGGCCGCTCGTGTTCCACGAGCACAAGACCGTCGTCCCCGCTCCGAGCGCGGTTCCGGCCTGTCGCAGGGGGTCTGAGCGCTTGTGCGGGTGGAACACAAGCGCTCGCTGGCGCCCGAGACGGTGCGGGGACAGGGGTATGCTCACCGCGTGCTCGGGATCGTGCCGGTGAAGGGCCTCGACGGCGCGAAGACGCGGCTCGCGCCACGTCTCTCGGAGCCCGAGCGGGCGCGGCTCGTCGTCGAGATGCTCGACCGGGTGCTGGCCGCGTGCCGGGAGGCGGGCGCCATCGACCGCACGCTACTCGTCACGCCCGATCGGGCGCTCGCGCACGGGCGCGCGGACGTCCTCGTGGACGCCGGAACCGGGCACGCGGACGCGCTCGCGCTCGCCCTCGCCGACCCGCGTGCAGCCGGCGGCGCCCTCGTCGTCATGGCCGACTGCCCCCTCGCCACGGCCGAGGCGCTGGACGCGCTCGCCGGGGCGGCGCGGCCGCTCGCCCTTGCCCGGGCGCACGACGGCGGCGTCAACGCGCTCGCGCTCCGCTCGCCGAACGGCTTCCGGCCCCGCTTCGGCGTCCCGGCGGCCACGACGGTGGCCGAGGCCCGCGCCGCCGGTCTCGAGGCCGCCGTGCTCGACGATCCGCTCCTTGCCCTCGACGTCGACCGGCCCGAGGACTACGAGCTCCTGCTCGCCCGATCGTGAGCCGGCTCGTCACCTACTCGCCCAAGGTCTTCGTCCCGCTGACGAAGCTCTGCCGCGACGTCTGCCACTACTGCACGTTCGCCCGACCGCCGCGGCGGGGCGAGCGCGCCTACATGACCGCCGACGAGGTCCTCACCATCGCCCGCGCCGGCGCCGAGGCCGGCTGTCACGAGGCGCTCTTCACGCTCGGCGACAAGCCCGAGCTCCGCTACCGCGCCGCGCGCGACGAGCTGGCCGAGCTCGGCTGCGCGACGACGATCGAGTACCTGGCGCGGATGTGCGACCTCGTCCTCTCGGAGACGGGCCTCCTGCCGCACGTCAACCCGGGCGTCATGACGCGCGCCGACCTGGAGCTCCTCCGTCCGGTCTCCGCCTCCATGGGGCTCATGCTCGAGACCGCCTCGGTGCGCCTGTCGGAGCGCGGCGGCCCCCATTTCGGCTCGCCGGACAAGCTGCCGGCCGCCCGGCTGGAGACGATCCGGCTCGCGGGCGAGCTCGCCGTCCCGTTCACGACCGGCATCCTGATCGGGATCGGCGAGACGCGGGCCGAGCGGCTCGAGGCGCTGGCCGCGATCGCGGCCCTCCACGAGCGCTACGGCCACGTCCAGGAGGTGATCGTCCAGAACTTCCGCGCCAAGCCGGGCACGAGGATGGCGTCCCACCCGGAGCCGTCGCTCGACGAGCTGCTCTGGACGGCACGGGCCGCCCGCGACGCGCTTCCGCCCGACGTCCACCTCCAGGTCCCGCCGAACCTGTCCTACGACGACTTTCCGCGCCTGCTCGAGAGCGGGATCGACGACTGGGGCGGAGTCTCGCCCGTGACCGTCGACCACGTGAACCCCGAGGCGCCGTGGCCCGAGGTCGAGCGCCTGCGCGCCGCGACGGAGGCGCACGGCTTCGAGCTGGCGGCCCGGCTGCCGATCTACCCGGAGTTCGTGGGCTCTCTCGAGCGGTGGGCGGATCCGCGCGTCGCCCGGGAGGTCCGGCGGCACGCGGACGCGTCCGGGCTCGCGCGCGAGGACTGCTGGGCGGCCGGGGCGCTCGCCGCTCCCCCGCCGCTGCGGCTCGGCGACGCGCGCTCCGCGGGGACATCCGTCGCGGCGGCGCTCGCCAAGGTGCGCGACGGCCTCGAGCTCGACGAGGACGAGGTGACGGAGCTCTTCGAGGCGCGGGGCGCCGACCTCGCCGCTGTCGCCGACGCCGCCGACGCGCTGCGGCGGGAGGTCTGCGGGGACGACGTCAGCTACGTCGTCACGCGCAACGTCAACTACACGAACGTCTGCTACTTCCGGTGCGGCTTCTGTGCCTTCTCGAAGGGCAAGCTCGCCGCGAACCTGCGCGGGCGGCCGTACGTCGTCCCGGTCGAGGAGATCGTGCGTCGCGCCCGGGAGGCGTGGGACCGCGGCGCGGTCGAGCTCTGCCTCCAGGGCGGCATCCACCCCGGCTTCACGGGCGAGACCTACCTCGAGATCTGCGCAGCGGTGAAGGATGCCCTGCCCGACCTGCACGTGCACGCGTTCTCGGCGCTCGAGATCTGGCAGGGAGCCGCGACGCTCGGGCTCGCGCTCGACGACTACCTCGCGCGCCTGCGGGACGTCGGGCTCGCTTCGCTGCCCGGGACGGCCGCCGAGATCCTCGACGACGGGGTCCGGCGGGTCCTCTGCCCGGACAAGGTGACGACCGGACAGTGGCTCGAGGTGCACGATGCCGCGCACCGGGCCGGTTTGCGCTCGACGACGACGATCATGTTCGGCGCGGTGGAGACCCCGCGGAGCTGGGCGCGGCACCTGCTCGCCCTCCGCGAGCAGCAGCGGCGGACGGGCGGCTTCACCGAGTTCGTGCCGCTGCCGTTCGTGCACATGGAGGCGCCCATCTTCCTCCGCGGCGACGCCCGGCCGGGGCCGACGTTCCGGGAGGCGCTGCTCATGCACGCCGTCGGCCGGCTCGCGCTCCATCCCTGGATCACGAACGTCCAGGCGTCCTGGGTGAAGCTCGGCCCGGAGGGCGCTCTCGCCGCGCTGCGCGCCGGCGCGAACGACCTCGGCGGGACGCTCATGAACGAGTCGATCTCGCGGGCGGCCGGCGCCGCGCACGGCCAGGAGATGCCGCCCGAGCGCCTCGAGGCCACGATCCGCGCTGCAGGCCGCGTGCCGCGCCAGCGGACGACGCTCTACGGGACGCCCGACCCGGAGCGCACGCGGATCTCGTTCGGCGCCCCGGCCCTCGCCGAGCCGGTCAACCCGGACGTCAGCGAGGCCGGCCTCGAACGACCGCCGCGCCTCGTCCGCCCGGGGCTCGCGGCCGCTCGCTGACCCGCCCCGCGCCTCGTCACGGCGGCCCGCGGCCGAGCCCCGCCGTCTCCCACCCCGGCCGCGTCCCCACGACCTTGTGTTCCACGATCCGGTACTGAAACCGTCCCGCGAACAGGTCCGCGAGCAGCCTGTCGAGCTCGTCGGCCCGCCGCCTCTTGCGCTCGCGCTCGGCGATCAGGGTGCGCCGGACGCTCGAGTAGCTCGGCCTGGGGATGCCGAGGCGCGCCGCAACCGGCTTCAGCAAGCGCCATGCCTCGGCGTAGGGCATGCCGAAGGCGTCGAGGACGCGGAGCGCCAGGACGAACTCCCGGTGGACGGGCGCGTGAAAGGCCACCCGGCGAGAATGGCGAAGAAGAGATCG
>JAICGP010000231.1 GCA_025923055.1 Thermoleophilia bacterium | reverse complement strand
CTAGCCGACCGCCAGGCGCACGCCCGCGAGGAGGAGGACGAGGGAGAGGGCGAGCCGGATCGCCCGCTCGGGCAGCTTCACCGTCCACTGGCTCCCGATCAGGATCCCGGGGATCGAGCCCAGCGCGAGCCACGCCGTCGCGCCGAGGTCGACGTTGTCCGCCGAGAGGTGGGCGAGCCCAGCCGCCCAGAGGAGGATCGCCGCGTGCGCGATGTCCGTGCCGACGATCTTCGGCGCCGTCAGCGGGAAGAGAAGGAGGAGCATGAGCCCGAAGAACGTCCCGCTGCCGACGGAGGTGAGACCGAGCACGAAGCCGCCGGCGACCCCGACGACGAAGGCGATGATTCGATCCCGGTTCCGGATCAGGTAGGGCCGGTTGTCGGCGATCCGGCCGTGGACGAACGTCTTGAGCAGGAACCCCGCGCCGCCGAGCACGAGCGCGGCGCCGAGGATGCGGCTGGCGATGTCGTTGACGTCGTCGCCGTAGCGGTCCTCGAGGAGCTCGATCACCCAGACGCCGGCGAGCGAAGCGGGCACCGAGCCGAGCGCGAGCCAGGAGGCGAGCCGGGCGTGGACGTGCCCGAGGACGCGGTGCCGCCAGGCGCCGATCGTCTTGAAGATCGCGCCGTGGAGGATGTCGGTGCCGACCGCGAGGACGACGTTGAAGTCGAAGACGAGGACGAGCACGGGCGTCATGAGCGAGCCGCCGCCCATGCCGGTCATGCCCACCAGGAGCCCGATCAGGAGCCCGGTGAGGCTGAGCTCCCAGGTCACGAGAGTTCAGCCACGCCGTCCGCTCTCGTCGTCGCTCGCCGAGCTAGCCGCCGCGGTAGGCCGCGATCAGGACCTCGGCGACCTCAGGTCGCGTGAACTCCTCGGGCGGCAGCTCGCCGTCCGCGAGCAGCTCGCGCACCTTCGTGCCCGAGAGGAAGACGTGGTCGTCGCCGCCGTGGGGACAGGTCTTGGCCGTCGCCATCTGGCCGCACGCCTTGCACCAGAACGAGTGCTCGAAGAACATCGGCTCGATGTCGAGCTCGTGCGGCTCGAACTCGTCGAAGATGAGCTGCGCGTCGTAGGTTCCGTAGTACGTGCCGACGCCCGCGTGGTCGCGTCCGACGATGAAGTGCGAGCAGCCGTAGTTCTTGCGGCAGATCGCGTGCCAGATCGCCTCGCGCGGCCCCGCGTAGCGCATCGCCGCCGGGAACGCGGAGACGACGACGCGGTCGGCCGGGTAGTAGCCGTCGATCAGGATCTCGTACGCCTTCACGCGGGTCGCGGCGGGCACGTCGTCGGACTTCGTCTCCCCGACGAGCGGATGGACAAGGAGCCCGTCCACGGTCTCGAGCGCGCACTTCGTCAGATACTCGTGCGCCCGGTGGATCGGGTTCCGCGTCTGGAACCCGACGACGCGCCTCCAGCCGCGCTCGGCGAAGAGCGCCCGCGTCGCCGCGGGGTCGCGGTGGAGCTCCGGGAAGCCGGGCTCGAGCCGCTCGAAGACCGTGACCGGCCCCGCGAGGTAGGAGCCGTGCTGGTCGTAGAGCCGCGCGACGCCCGGGTGCTCCCCGTCCGTCGTGCGGAAGCAGCGCTCCGCCTCCCGCTCCTTGTCGTAGGCGTAGACCTCCTCGACGTCGAGGACCGCGAGCGCGCGCCCGCCGTCGTCGGCGAGGACGACGCGGTCGCCCGACGGCGCCTCCGGGACGGCGAGGCAGACGGGCAGGGCCCAGGGGAGGCCGTCGGCAAGCCGCATCGACTCGACGACGCTCTCGTAGGCCTCCTTGCCCATGAAGCCGCGGAGCGGCGAGAGGGCGCCCGAGGCGAGCATGTCGAGATCCGAGAGCTCCCGCGAGGTGAGCGTGACGACCTCGAGCGAGTCGACGTCGCCGGGCCGCTCGCCGGCACGGGGGACGAGCTCGCCGCCGTGGGGGCTGATGAGGCCCTGGGCCGTGACCGTGCTCACGCGCGCACCTCCGTCCCGACGAGACCGAGCTCCCCGAGCCTCGCCACGACGGCGCGGGCGCTCTCCTCGGGGGTCTGCTCCTCGGTGTCGACCACGATCTCCGGGTCGGTCGGCGCCTCGTAGGGATCGTCGACGCCCGTGAAGCCCTTGATCTCGCCCGCGAAGGCCTTCGCGTAGAGGCCGTTCACGTCGCGGCGGGCGCACTCCTCGACGGAGGCCTTGACGTAGACCTCGACGAAGGGCCCGAACGGCTCCACCATCGCGCGCGCCTTCTGCCGGGTCTCGACGTACGGCGAGATGGCGGCGCAGATGACGGCCCCGCCGTGGCGGGTGAGCCGCGAGGCGACCCAGCCGATGCGCTCGATGTTCGTGTCGCGGTCCTCCTTCGAGAACCCGAGGCCCTTCGAGAGGTGCGTGCGCACGGTGTCGCCGTCGAGGTACTCGACGACGTGGCCGCGCTCGTCCAGCGCCGGCCCGACGAGGTGCGCGATCGTCGACTTCCCGGAGCCCGAGAGGCCCGTGAACCAGAGCGTGAACCCGCCGCCGCGCGCGCGGTCGGACTCGGGGTGCTCGTGCGCGAAGATGTGGTCGGTCATTCTCCTCCTCTTGCGGTGTCGGTCTCGATGTGGATGCCGCACTCGAGCTTGTCGGAGCCGGCCCAGCGGCCTGCGCGCTCCTCCTCGTCGGGGCGGGTCGGGCGAGTGCATGGTATGCAGCCGATGGAGCGGTAGCCGACGTCGTGCAGCCGGTTATACGGGATGTCGTTGCCCACGATGTAGCGCCAGACGTCCTTCTCGGTCCAGTCGGCGAGCGGCTGCACCTTCCAGACGCCGTAGCGCTCGGAGCGCTCCACCTTGCGCGCGCCGGCGCGCGAGGGGGACTGCTCGCGGCGGATCCCGGAGACCCAGGCGTCGTACGGCTCGAGCGCCTGGATGAGCGGCTCGACCTTGCGGATGTGGCAGCAGCGGTCGGGGTTCGACTCCCAGAGGTTCGGCCCCTCGCGCTTGTGCTGCTCGGCGACCGTGATGACGTCGGGGACGATCAGGGTGAGCCCGTAGCGCTCGACGAGCCGCTCCCGCGTCTCGTAGCTCTCCTTGAAGAAGAGGTGCGTGTCGAGCTCGACGATGTCGACGTCGAGCTCCAGCTCGGAGGCCATGTGCACGAGCACGGAGGACTGCTTCTGCCAGGAGCACGTGAGGCACAGGCGCTCGCCCCACTCGGCGGCCGCCCACCGGAGGACCTCCTCGGCGGGCAGCGCCTCCAGCTCGCGCTCAGTCAGCGACAGCGGTCTCGTGCTCACTGAGCAGGACCTCCCTGAGGGTGTCGGCTCGGAGCCCGACGCGGAGCGTCTCGAGCGGGATGACCTCCTCGGGCGGGACGTTCCCGAGGTTGACGTCGGGGCCGAGCTTCTGGACGAACCAGGCCTGGGCGGCGGTCGTCGGCGCCTCGAAGAGGATGTCGCCGAGATCGAGCTCGTGGACGATCTCGTCGATCAGGCCGGTGCGCATGTCCCCGGTCGGGCGGTAGATGCCGGAGGTGCCGCCCTCCCGCCCTTCCGTGATCACCTTCCAGGCGCCCGCGCTCAGCTCCTCCTTGAGCCAGGCGACCCACTGGTAGGGGGCGAAGACGACCTCGGGGTTCTTGGAGCCGACCTCCGAGAGGACGACGAAGTCCTTTGCCAGCTCGGCGATCAGCTCGAGCTTGCGCTCGCGCGGCAGCTCGATCGTGCCGTCGGAGACCTCGACGTGCGAGAGACGGTTCTCCGTCAGCCAGCTGCGGTACTCGTCGAGCTTCTCACGCGCTACGGCCGCCTCGAAGAGCGTCCCGCCGCAGACGACCGGCGTCTCGAACGAGCGGTAGAGCGCGATCTTCTTCTCGAGGTTGCGCGTCACGTAGGAGGTGCCCCAGCCGAGCTTGACGACGTCGACGTAGTCGCCCGCGGTGTCGAAGAGGCCCTCGATCTCGCGCAGGTTCATGCCCTTGTCCATCACGTGGGTGAGGCCGCGCGTCCGCGGCTTGGGCGGGCGCGCGGGGATGTCGAGGAAGCCGTCAAAGCCGGGCATAGAGGTCCTCCAACCGCTTCCGGGCCTGCGCCTGGACGTCGTGGTAGAGCGAGCTGCCGTGCG
>JAICGP010000230.1 GCA_025923055.1 Thermoleophilia bacterium | reverse complement strand
CCGGCCCCGACCGGCGCCGGAACGGCAGCGGTCCGCCGGCCGGCGAGAAGCGGACGATCCGGGACCGTCGCCGGGCGCGTCCAGGCTCGTTCCCGGGGACGGACGTTCCCGAGTCCGCCTTCGAGTAGCCGCGCTCGCTGGCCGTGGCCGCAGTCTGCGTCGCCCGCTAGCTCGCCTGCTCGGCTGCGCGTAGGCGCAGCATCGCGACGACGCCGAGCGCCGGCCCGGGGAGGAGGAAGGCGAACGCCCAGCGCCACCCGAAGGCGTCCTCCCACACGGGCACGAGCCAGATCGTCGCCACGGTGAGCGTGAAGCCGACGGCGAGCTGCATCGTGAGCGCCGTCCCCACGTAGGCCTGGTCGGCGTGCTCGGTGACCAGGGTGGAGAACTGCGCCGAGTCGGCCACGACCGCGAAGCCCCAGACGAGCCCGACGAGGAGGACGAGCCAGGAGGGCGCGTCGAGGAGGAGCCCGATCGCGAGGGCGCACGTCCCCGAGACGGCCATCGCCCCCGCCGTCGTCTCGGCCCGGCCGACACGGTCGCCGAGCACGCCGCCGGCCCAGCAGCCGACGGCGCCCGCCCCGATCACCGCGAAGGTGGCGTACGCGGCGCCGGCGCCGTCGTCCACGGCGGCGGCGAAGAAGACCGCGAACCAGGCCCACATCGCGTAGAGCTCCCACATGTGCCCGAAGTAGCCGAGGCTCGCGAGGCGGACGCCCCGGTTCGCGAAGGCGAGCCGCGCCTGGTGGGGATCGAAGGTCGCGCGCGGAAACGGGTACGGCCCATCGCGTACCGCGAGCGCGAGGATTCCGCCGGCGAAGGTCAGCGCCGAGGTCGCGTAGACGACCGTCCTCCAGTCGAGCCCCCCGAGCGCGTTCACGAGGTGCGGCGTCGCCGAGCCGAGCGTGAGTGCGCCGACGAGGATGCCGAGCGCGGTCCCCCGACCTCGGCGGAACCACGTCGCCATCAGCTTCAACGCGGGCGGGTAGACGCCCGCGAGGAAGAAGCCGGTCGCGAAGCGGATCGGGATCGCAGGGCCTGCCGCCGAGACGGCGCCGAGGAGGGCGTTCGCGCCGGCCGCGCCGGCCGCGCCGCCGAGGATGACGAGTCTGGGGGAGAGCACGTCCGCCACGTTGAGCGCGGCGGAGACGAGCGCGCCGCTCACGAAGCCGAGCTGGACGGCGATCGTCAGCCAGGCCGCCGCGGTGTCGCCCAGCGCCCACTCCTCCCGGAGCTGGGGGACGACCGCCGTCGCGGAGAACCAGGTCGTCATCGAGAGGACGAGGGCGGCCGCGAGGAGCGCGAGCGCCCGCCCGCGCCCTACAGCGGCTCGGTCCATACGAGCGCCGTGCCGTCGAGGACGACCGTGCCCTCCGCGTTCGCGATCGTCGTCCGCAGGCGGGTGATCGGCTTGTCCTCGCGCGCCTCCAGCACCTCGACCTCGGCGGTGATCTCGTCGCCGGGGCGGACGGGCGCCTTGAAGCTCCAGTCCACGTGCAGGAAGACGCTGCCCGGCCCGGGCAAGTCCTCGGCGACGACGGCGTTCAGGAGGCCCGACGTCACACCGCCCTGGACGATGACGCCGCCGAAGCGGGAGCGCGCCGCGGCGTCCTCGTCGTAGTGGAGCGGGTTGCGGTCGCCGGTGAGCTCGGTGAAGAGCTCGATGTCCTCCGCGCGCACGCGTCGCGTGCGGCTTGCCCTCTGCCCGACGGTCGGCACGGCCCGAAGCCTAGGAGAGTTTGGCGGAGTCTGGCCTGTGTCGCCGAGCCGCGCTGCGAGCAACATTCCACCAAACCCTCCTAGAATCGATCCAAGGCAAACCACAAGGAGCGAGATGGCGACTGCGCAGCGCGAGACGGCGAAGAACTACATCGGCGGCGAGTGGGTGGACGCCACCGGCGACGACACCTTCGAGACGGTCAACCCTGCCACCGGCGACGTCCTCGGGAGCTTTCCGCGGTCGTCGGAGGCCGACGTCGACCGGGCGGTCGAGGCGGCGAAGGAGGCCTACGAGAGCTGGCGCCTGACACCCGCGCCGCGCCGTGCCGAGATCCTCTTCCGGGTCGCCCAGCGGTTCGTCGACCGCAAGGAGGAGCTGACCGAGTTGATGGTGCGCGAGATGGGGAAGGTGCGCGCCGAAGCGGGCGGCGACGTTCAGGAAGCGATCGACATGACGTTCTACATGGCCGGCGAGGGCCGGCGCCTCTTCGGCCAGACGACGCCCTCGGAGATGCCCGACAAGTTCCAGATGAGCGTCCGCATGCCCGTCGGCGTCGTCGGGGCGATCACGCCGTGGAACTTCCCGATCGCCATCCCGAGCTGGAAGATCGCGCCCGCGCTCGTCTGCGGCGACACCGTCGTCTTCAAGCCCGCTCGGGACACGCCTCTCCTCGGCCAGCGCTTCGTCGAGATCTTCGAGGAGGCCGGGCTCCCGCCGGGCGTGCTCAACATCGTCCACGGCGGCGGCGAGTCGGTCGGCGAGCGCCTCGTCAAGCACCCGGACGTGCCGCTCATCTCGCTCACGGGCTCACGCGAGGTCGGGATCAAGACCGCCGAGAACGGCGCGCCGCTCCTCAAGCACATCCACCTCGAGCTGGGCGGCAAGAACGCGATCATCGTCATGGACGACGCCGACGTCGAGCTCGCCGTCGACGGGATCCTCTGGTCGGCGTTCGGCACCTCCGGCCAGCGCTGCACGGCCGCGAGTCGCGTGATCGCGAGCGGGAGCGTCTACGACGCGCTCCAGTCCCGGCTCGTCGAGCGGACGGAGAAGCTGCGGCTCGGGGACGGCCTCGACGAGGACACGGACGTGGGACCGGTCGTGAACCCGGCCGCGCTCGAGAAGATCCACTCGTACACCCAGATCGGCCTCGACGAGGGCGCGAAGCTCGTCACGGGCGGCGAGATCGCGACGGAGAACGGGCTCGACAAGGGCTCCTTCTACCGGCCGACGGTCTTCGCCGACGTGGAGCCGGGCATGCGGATCGCGCAGGAGGAGATCTTCGGGCCGACGACGGCGCTCATCCGCACGACGGACGTCGACGAGGCGATCAAGATCGCGAACGGGATCGAGTTCGGGCTCTCCTCGTCGATCTTCACGCGCGACGTGAACAAGGCGTTCAAGGCCATGCGCGATCTCAACGCCGGGATCACCTACATCAACGCCGGCACGACGGGCGCCGAGGTGCACCTCCCCTTCGGCGGCACGAAGGGCACCGGCAACGGGCACCGGGAGGCGGGGCAGGCGGCGCTCGACTTCTACACCGAGTGGAAGTCGATCTACGTCGACTACTCCGGCAAGCTCCAGCGCGCCCAGATCGACTAGGTGTCCCCGGTGCCGCTCGAGAAGGTCAATCTCGCCGAGAAGCTCGCGACCTTCGACGAGGTCTTCAGCCCCAGGATCGTCGGCTACTACAACGACACGAAGATCCAGGTGGCGAAGGTCAAGGGCGACTTCGTCTGGCATTCGCATTCGGAGACCGACGACCTCATCCTCGTCCTCGCCGGCCGCCTCGTGGTCGAGACGCGGGAGGACGCCGTCGAGCTCGAGCCGGGGGAGCTGGTCGTCGTCCCGCGTGGGGTCGAGCATCGCACGCGCGCGGCCGACGGGGCGCACACCCTCCTCGTCGAGCGACGCGGAACCCCGAACACCGGCGACGCCGACGCGGAGCCCGCTCCGGAGATCGAGATCTGAGCCGGCGCGGCCGCCGCGCTATGTAAAGGTGAGGATGTGAAAGAGCTCGACGTCGAGCCCGCTCGTGCGCAGGCGGGCGAGCTGGGCGATCCCGTCCTCCTCCGCGAAGCGGAGGACGAGCTCCTCGCCGGTGTCGTCGGCGGCGCGCAGCTGGTCGAGACGGAAGGAGAGGGTCGACGCGTGCTCGCCCTGGGCGAAGAGAAGCCGTGCCTCGACGTTGTTCGCGCGGCCGAAGTCGTGGCCCTCGACGAGGGTGAGGCCCCAGCCCTGCCGGTGGCCGACCCACTCCTCGAGCGTCGCGGCGAGAACGGTCAGGTCCTCGTCCACCTCGACGTCGACCGAAACCTCGGAGCGCTCCTCGGGAGTCGGGCGCGGCAGGACGGTCAGCGTCGCCATGT
>JAICGP010000229.1 GCA_025923055.1 Thermoleophilia bacterium | reverse complement strand
GCGGCGGCCGCGTCGGCGTCCCGGGCCGCGCCGAGACGCCGCTCGTATTCGGCAAACGCGCGCTCCCTTCACCTCGATCGCCCGCGAATGCTCGCCCCCGAACTGCAGCGCCTCTGCCAGACCGTCTAGGACCTCGGCCGTCTCGGCGAACTCGGCGGCTTGCTCGCAGAAGGCGGGCATGCACCCACTCCGCTGCTGCCAGCGCCTCACGGCCGAGGCGGAGGAGCTCGCCAGACGTCGCGAGACCCATCGCCGCGAATGATCCCACACCCTTCCCCGGATCAAGGGTGTCCGCAAGACCTATCCCCAAGGCAAATCCGTTTCGCGTAGCGGCGCGGGCTCGTTCGTGTCGGGGTGGCCGCGGATCGCCGCGTGCTGCATTGCGGTGCGACGATGGTGCGACCTGAGCGCCCGACCGCCGCCGTCGAGCGTTGCGCGAACGCGCTCGGCGCACGGATACTCCAGGTGTGAGTCACAGCAACATCACCCACTGGGACGACGTCGAGGAGCATGACCACGAGGAGGGAAGCATCCATTCCGCCTGGCGGTACCTGGGCGAGGCGGCCGGCACGGTCGGCGTCGGCTTGAACCGCATCCGCATCCACCCGGGCTGCCGCTCGACACCGCTCCACTCCCACGGCGACCACGAGGAGATCTTCTTCGTGCTCGGCGGCTCGGGCCTGTCGTGGCAGCGCACCGAGCGGGGCGAGGACGTCGTCTGCGAGGTCAGGCCGGGAACCTGCCTCGTCCACCTGGCGACGGGGCCCGCGCATACGCTCGTCGCCGGGCCGGACGGCCTCGACGTGCTCGCCTACGGGAACGGGCGGCGCTCGGGGGCCGGGGGCTACGACTGGTTCCCGCGCATCGAGAGGGTCGGGATCGGCCCGTCGCTCTTCGACGTCGACCTGACGCACCAGTGGGAGCTCGAGGGCGCGCTGCCCGAGCCGGAGCTGCCGGAGCCCGGGGGGCGGCCGCCGAACGTCGTCCGGCTCGAGGACGTCGAGCTGGAGCTCCTTGACCGCGGCGAGTTCGGCGACAGCTCGCGCGAGCTGGGCGCGGCCGCGGGCTCGGTCGAAACCGGGCTCAACCACTCGGACATCCCGCCCGGCAGGCTCAACTGCCCGGTGCACTGCCATGCCGCGGAGGAGGAGGTCTTCGTCGTCCTCGAGGGCGACGGAGCCTGCATCCTGGGCGAGGAGGAGTACCGGGTGCGGGCCGGCTCGGTGGTCGCGCGCCCGCCGCGCACGCGCGTCGGTCACGCTTTCCGCGCGGGTGCCGAGGGGATGAAGCTGCTCGCGTACGGCACACGCGAGCCGAATGACATCGCGTGGTACCCGCGCTCGAAAAAGGTCTATTTCCGTGGCGTCGGCCTGATGACGCGTCTGCCCGAGCTCGACTACTGGGACGGCGAATAGCCATCGCAAGCCCGGCGGCTCCGCCGGCGATGCCGAATTTGCGGCGGCAGCCGTCGATTCACGCGTGATCCCGCCGCGGCCGCGTGGGTCGGCCGCCCGCTGACGGACTTGAACCGATCTCCTCTCCACTAAGGAGGGTCAAAGCCGGGAGGTGTAGGCCTGCGATAGCGGTCCGACCCCGGTGCGAGCCCGCGTCACCGACATAGGAACGTCGCCGCCGGATAATTCCTGATTTGCAGCGGCTCTTCCAAGCCGTCTGTCGGACTCGAACCGACGACCCCCTCCTTACCATCGAGGTCTGAAGCGGGAAGCGCGGGCGACCGCGGGTTGCGGCGGTCGCGAGGATCCCGCAAACCGAAGGGATCCGGCGAAACCGAGTGACCGTGTGGACGCGCGTGCTCGCACGGGTGTTCCCTCAGCGTTCCCTTGGCAATCCCCTTCGTTCAGGACGTCCGGTTACGGCTTCAGGGCGCCCGGATTGCTGCCCCTGCCTTCCGCCGGCAGATGAGTTCGCCGGCGTGATGGAGTCTGTTCTGCGTGAAGCCTCACCTCGGAAGGAGCACCAGCCATGTCACTCGCCCGCGTCCAATTCTTCTCCATCTCGCTCGACGGCTTCGGAACCGGCGAGCCTCAGAGCCTCGACGCACCGTTCGGCCACGCCGGCGAACGGCTGCACGAATGGATGTTCACCACGCGGTGGTGGCGCGAGAGGCTGGGTCAGCCCGGCGGCACCGGCGGCATCGACGACGCCTTCGTGCGGCTGCACGATACCGGGATCGGCGCCGAGATCATGGGTGCCGGCAAGTTCGGCCCGCCCGGATGGCCCGAGGATCTGGAATGGAAGGGCTGGTGGGGCCCCAACCCGCCGTTCCACACCCCGGTCTTCGTCCTCACCCACCACCCGCGCCCGTCGATCGAGATGGAGGGCGGCACGACGTTCCACTTCATCGACGCTTCGCCTGCCGAGGCGCTCGAGACCGCCCGCGCGGCCGCGGACGGCCAGGACGTACGCATCGGCGGAGGCGCCACCGTCATCCGCGACTTCCTCGCCGCCGGGCTCGTCGACCACCTGCACATCGTCGTGGTCCCGATCCTGCTCGGCCGAGGCGTACGCCTCTGGGACGGGCTGGAGGGCCTCGAGAAGGACTATGAGATCGAGACCGCCTCCTCGCCCAGCGGAGTCACGCATGTCACGTTCACCCGTGCGGTGTGAGCCGCCTCGGGCGTGTCCCGACTCCTCAACGTCGGAGTTTGGCGTGAACCCAACCCACGCTCGTACCACCCCGCGACCGCAAGGAGGAACTTCAATGCAGGAGCTGCTCGTGGACTTCATCACTTCGTTGGACGGCTACGGGGCCGCGGAAGGCTGGCCCGGCTTTTGGGGGCTCCAGGGCCCCGAGTATCTCGCCTGGCTCGGTGAGCAGCCCGAACGCGAGTACACGATCCTCATGGGGGCGAACACGTACCGGCTGATGTCCGGGTTCGCCGCCGAAGCCGAGACACTGGAAGCGGACGAAGCTGCCGCCATGGATGAGCTCGCCGGGACGCCGAAGGTGGTGTTCTCCTCGACGCTGCAGCCCCCGTTGGCCTGGGCCAACTCGCGGCTCGTCGGCGGGGATGCGGTCGAGGCCGTGGCCGGGATGAAGCGGGACGGCGCCGGCCCGATGCGCACGCTCGGCAGCCTGACTCTGTGCAGGTCGCTCCTCGAGGCGGGCCTGGTCGACCGTTTCCGCGTCGTCGTGTTCCCCGTGATCACCGGGAGCACGGGCCGCGACCGGATCTACGACGGCTATCCCGACGTCGCGCTCGAGATGGTTGCCAGCCGAACGTTCGACGGCCGGCTCCAGCTGCTCGAGTATGTCCCGACGGTGCTTGCCGGTCCACCCGGCACGCAGCCGGCTTCCTGACGGTCAACGGGACGTCCGCGCGCGGTGGCTACGGCGGCGGCTCCCCCAAGGGCAACTCTGGCAAGAGGAAGGTGCGCTGAACGACTGAGTTTCGAGCGAAAGGATCCTCGAGCACGTCAGCGGGAGAGGAACGAGCAACGAAGCCACCGTGCCGACGGCGCAACCGTGAGCCGGTGCGCTCGACCGGTGGGCGTGTCGAAGCGACAACAGGACTAGAGTGGGCCGCGTGGCGCTTCAACGGATGGACAACGTGGGCATCGTGGTGGAATCCCTCGATGCCGCTATCTCTTTTTTCGCCGAGCTCGGCCTCGAGCTCGAAGGGCGAGCCACGGTCGAAGGAGACTGGGCGGAGCGCGTCACTGGACTGCGCCACATGCGCGTCGAGATCGCCATGATGCGCACGCCGGACGGCCACAGCCGGCTCGAGATCTCGCGATTTCTCACGCCGCCTGCGGTCGCCGATCACCGGAACGCCCCGGTGAACGCTCTCGGCTACCTCCGCGTCATGTTCGCTGTGGAGGACATCGACGATACGCTCGCCCGGCTTCGCCCGCACGGAGCCGAGTTGGTTGGTGAACTGGCGCAGTACGAGGATCAGTATCGGCTCTGTTACGTCCGAGGCCCTGAGGGGATCCTCATCGGGCTGGCAGAGCAGATCGGCTAGCGGGTTGGACTTTCGCGACGGGAGAGCCCCTCAGTCGTCGTTCCCGAACGCTGGCCCACACGAGCTTCCCGCCTCCTCCGGTACTAACGAGGCGCGAACCCGGCTGCT
>JAICGP010000228.1 GCA_025923055.1 Thermoleophilia bacterium | reverse complement strand
GGGTGGCGGGCGCGGTGGCTGCCATGGCCGTCGCCGCGGGCGGTCTCGACGCGCTCGTCTTCACGGCCGGCATGGGCGAGAACTCGGCCGGCGTCCGCGAGCGGGTCTGCGCCCGACTGGCGTTCCTCGGCGTCGAGCTCGCCGCGCGCCGCAACGCCGCCGCGAGGCCCGACTGCGAGCTCTCCCCCGACGGCGGCGCCGTCGCCGTCTGGGTGATCCGCGCCCGCGAGGAGCTCGTCGCCGCCCGGGCCGCGCGCAGCGTCCTCGCCGGCCCGCCCGCCTGAGGCTTACCGAAGCTTTACCGCGCCTCGCCCGAAGCTTGGCGCCGGCTTCGCCCGCCCTTTGTCGAGGCGTTCCTACGGTGCGGCCTCATGACGAAGGAGGGATCCATGAGACGACTGCACGCGCTCGCGATCGCCGTCCTGCTCGGCGTCGTCGCCGTGGCCGGGACGTTCGCGGCTCTGGACACCACCTCGCTCGGAATGGCCGCCGAGCAGGCCTCCGTCTCCGATGCGGAGATCGAGGCGCGCCGGGCGAAGCTCGACAAGGCGGAACGCGCCCTGCGGCGCGCGGCGAAGCGGCGGCCGCCCGAGCTGCCGGCTCTGCCCGCCCGCCGGACCGCGGCTCCGGTCGCGTCCGCGCCTGGGCCGGCGCCCGCGTCGTCGGGCGGGGAGGCGGTCGTGGTCCGCCGTGAGGACGACCTCGACCACGGCTTCGAGGACGACGACTTCGACGACGACTTCGACGACAGCCACGACGACGACAGCCACGGCGGCGACACGACCGACGACTCGACGGGCGGTGGCGACGATGACTAACCACGCCGCCCGCCTCTATGCGGTCGCGCTGGCGCTCGCCGTCCTCTTTCTCACGTGGGCGGTCGTGGCGGCCCGTCCCTGGGCCGCCACCGCCGCGGAGACGGACCCCCGCATCGCCGCGCTCGAGCGGCGCGAGGCTCAGCTGCGGCGCAAGAGCGTCCGCGTCGAGCGCCGCGTGGAGCGCCGCTTCGTCGCCTACGAGAAGCGCCTCCGCAAGCGCAAGCGCGAGATCGCGGCCGTCCAGGCCGCCAACGCCGACGCGGCGGCGGCGCCCGTCTCGGCCCCTGCGGTGGCTCCTGCCGCGGCCCCGCCCTCGGTGAGCGTCGTCTCCGTGCCGCCGGTGACCAGCTCGGAGAGCTCGTGATGGAGCAGCACGCGTTCCACGCCATGGGAACGGGCGTCGAGGCCCTCCTCGACGCCCCGCCCGGTCTCGACGCGGTGCTCGGCCTCGCATCGGTGGAGCGCGAGTTCCGCCGCCTCGAGGCGCTGCTGACGCGCTTCGACGGCGGCTCGGAGCTCTCCCGCCTGAATACGGCCGGGACCCTCGAGGCGGGCGACGACCTGCTCGCGGTCGTCGAGCTCGCGCTCGCGGCCCGCGAGCAGACGAACGGCCGCTTCGACCCGACGGTCCACGATGCGCTCGTCGCGGCCGGCTACGACCGGACGTTCGAGCTCCTCGTCGGAGGGTCGCCCTTCGCCGAGCCGCCGCCGAGGACGGCGGGAGGCGTCCGCGTCCGCGGTCGGCGCATCGAGCTCGACCCCGGCGTCCGGCTCGACCTGGGCGGCATCGGGAAGGGCTACGCCGTCGACCGGGCCGTGGCGTTCCTCGCACCGCTCGGTCCCTGTCTCGTGAACGCGGGCGGCGACCTCGCCGTCGCGGGCATCCCCGAGGGCGGAGTCTGGCCCGTCGGCGTCGAGACGCCGTCCGGGCCGCTGACCCTCGGCCTCGCCTCGGGCGCGCTCGCCACCTCCGGGAGCGACAAGCGCCGCTGGCGTGCCGGCGACGGGGAGCAGCACCACCTGATCGATCCGGCGACGGGGCGCCCGTCCGCCTCCGACCTCCTCCGCGTGACCGTGACCGCCGCGACCGCGGTGGAGGCGGAGGTGCTCGCCAAGGCGTTGTTCCTCGCGGGAGAGGCCGCGGCGGCGGCGGAAGCCGACGCGCTCGGCGCTCCGGCATTGCTCGTCACCACCGACGGACGCGTCCGCCGCGCGGGAGGTCTGGCATGAAGCACGACCCGACCTTCTGGCTCCTTGCCCGCGCCACCGGGCTGACGGCGTACGTCCTCCTCACCGCCTCGGTTCTCGCCGGCCTCGTCGTCAAGTCGAAGCCGTTCGGCAAGTCGGTGAAGCCGGCGACGGCGGTCGACCTGCACAAGCTGCTGGCGCTGCTCGGCCTCGCCGCGCTCGCCATGCACGGCATCACGCTCGTCCTCGACCGCACGGTCGAGATCGGGCTCGGCGCGCTGCTCGTGCCCGGGCTCGCCCCGTACCGCCCGCTCTGGACGGGCCTCGGCGTCCTCGCCGGAGAGCTGATGCTGATCGTCTACGTCTCGTTCGCGCTGCGGCGCCGGATCGGCCAGAAGAACTGGCGCCGCCTGCACTGGGCCACCTACGGGACGTTCGCGGCGGCAACGCTGCACGGGCTCCTGGCCGGCTCCGACTCGGGCCAGCCGTGGGCCCAGGCCCTGTACGTGGGGGCCGTCGGCGCCGTCGTCTTCGCGACGGCGTGGCGCGCCCTCGTCCCCGCCGGACCGCGCCCGCGGCCCCGGCCCGAACCGGCGTCCACGCCGACGGAAGGAGCGTCATGAGCACCTACAAGATCGTCATCGACCGGTCTCTCTGCAGCGGCTTCGGCACGTGCGCCGAGCTCGCTCCGGAGATCTTCGAGGTCGGCGGCGACGGGATCGCCGAGGCCCGCGTGGGCACGTCCGACGACCCGGCCGTCCTCGAGGCGGCGGCGCAGTGCCCGATGGCCGCCATCGCCGTCTACGACCTCGCGACCGGGGAGCAGGCGGCATGACCCCGGCAAGCGTCGTCATCGTCGGCGCGGGCCTCGCCGGGTCGCGCTGCGCGGAGACGCTCCGTGCCGAGGGCTTCGAGGGACGTGTCGTCCTCGTGGGCGAGGAGCCCACGCCGCCGTACGAGCGGCCGACGCTCTCGAAGGAGTTCCTCGCCGGCGAGCGCGAGAAGGTCGAGCTCCGGGAGCCGGAGTTCTGGGCCGAGCGCGAGATCGAGCTGGTCCTCGGCCGCCGGATCGAGTCCGTCGACCTGCTCCACAGGAGCGCCGGCGACGGGCTCGAGTGGGAGGCCCTCGTGATCGCCACGGGCGCCCGCGCGCGGCGGCTGCCCTTCGACGTGCCGGCCGGCGTGCACACCCTGCGCACGGTCGCCGACGCCGCGGCTCTCCGGGAGGAGCTCGGCCCGGGTGCCCGGCTCGTCATCGTCGGCGCCGGCTTCGTCGGCGCGGAGGTGGCCTCGACCGCGCTGAAGCTGGGCGCCGAGGTGACCGTGCTCGACATCGCCCGCGTGCCGCTCGAGCGCGTCCTCGGGCCCGAGGTCGGCGGGCTCCTCGCCGAGCGCTACCGCGCCCGGGGCGTCGACCTGCGGGCGGAGACGGGCCTCGCGCGGTTCGTCGACGACGCCGGCGGGCGCGTCACGGCGGTCGAGCTGACGGACGGGACGACGGTTCCGTGCTCGACCGCGCTCGTCGCCGTCGGCGCCGAGCCGGCCGTCGAGCTCGTCGAGGCCGACCGCGGCGGCATCCCCACCGACGCCTGCGGCCGGACGGCCATCCCGGGCGTCTACGCCTGCGGGGACGTGGCGAGCGCCTGGCGTCCGTCCGTCTCGCGCCGTGTCCGCGTCGAGCACTGGACGTCCGCGGCGGGACAGGCCGCGTCGGTGGCGCGCGCCATCCTCGGCCGGGAGCAGCCGTACGACGACCTGCCGTACTTCTGGTCGGACCAGTTCGGCCTCCGTCTCCAGCACGTCGGGCACGCGGAGGAATGGGCCGCGGTGGAGATCGAGGGCGACAGCGACTCCTTCACGGCCCGCTACCTCGACGGCGAGGGGCGCCCGCTCGCGGCGCTCCTCGCCAACCGACCCCGCGAGGTGGCCGCGGTCCGGCGCGAGCTCGCGGGGGCGGGACTCGCGGAGGCCGCCTGACGACCTCGGCCTGCGTGCGAGCAGGCTCGCCCGGGCGACGTGACCGAAGAAGCTCGCCGGCGTCGGGAACGCCGGCGAGCCCTTCCTGGAGGCGGCCGCGGGGCGCCGTCGCCGATGGGCCCC
>JAICGP010000227.1 GCA_025923055.1 Thermoleophilia bacterium | reverse complement strand
TTCAGCGCCGCGACCGGCACGCCGGCGACGCGCGCCCCCTCCTCGTCGACGACGACCGCCGCCAGCGCGCGGTAGAGGAGCGCGACGGCGGCGAGCCCGGCGACGCCGAGGACGGCGACGAGCACGAGGTCGCCGCGCGTGACGGTGAGGATCGAGCCGAAGAGGAACGCGAAGAGGTCGACGTCGAGCGCGCCGGCCGAGGAGGCGAGCACGACGCCGGCTGCGATCCCGGTGTAGAAGAGCAGCGCGAGAGCCTGGTCGCCCGCCGCCTGCCGGCGCGAGCGCAGCCACTCGACCCCGACCGCGCCGGCGACTGAGGCGACGAGCGCCGCCAGGACGGGCGAGACGCCGAGCAGGTAGCCGGCCGCGACCCCGGCGAACGCGGTGTGCCCGATCCCGTCGCCGATCAGGCTCATGTTGCGCTGCACGAGGAAGAAGCCGACCGCGGGCGCGAGGAGGCCGACGACGGCCCCCGTCGCGAAGGCGAGCTGCATGAACTCAGACTCGAGCATGCGAGTGCGAGGGGTCGTGCCACTCCGCGGGCAGGTCGCGCGGCGGGCCGTCGAAGACGATGCCGCCGCGCACGAGGACGAGGCGCTCGACGATGCCCTCGACCGCCCCGAACTCGTGCGAGACGTAGAGCGTCGTGACGCGGCGGTCGGCGTGCAGGCGGCCGAGCAGGCGCGCGAGCGCCTCCTGGGACTCGGCGTCGACGCCGGCCGTCGGCTCGTCGAGAACGAGGAGGGAGGGCTCGCCCGCGAACGCCTTGGCGATGAAGGCCCGCTGCTGCTGACCGCCGGAGAGGCTAGCGAGCGGGTCGTCGGCGAGCTCGGTGAGCCCGACGTCCGCGATCGCCTCGGCCACGATCGCCCGGTCGCGGCGGCGGAGCGGCCCGAGCAGGCCGCCCTGGGCGAGCCGGCCCGTTGCGACGAGCTCGCGCACCGTCACCGGGCCGGGCGTGCCCACCTGCGCGCGCTGTGCCACGTAGCCCAGCGTGGCGCGGCGCGAGAAGCGGTGGGCCGGCTCGCCGAAGAGGAGCACCGTGCCCGCCTGCGGTCGGGCCAGGCCGAGCGCGAGTCGGACGAGGGTCGTCTTGCCGCCTCCGTTCGGCCCTGCGACCGCGACGAACTCGCCCTCCTCGACGCGCAGGTCGACGCCGCTCAGCACGGGCGCGCCGGGGCGGTAGGCGAAGGAGACGCCGGCGAGCTCGACGGCTAGCGGCATTCGAGCCCCTCGCGGAGCGCCTCGAGATTCGTCCGCATGACGGAGAGGTAGTCCTCGCCCCGCTCGAGCTGCTCCTCGGTGAGGCCCTCGAGCGGGTTCAGGACGGCGGTCTCCGCGCCCGCCTCGCGAGCGACGGTCTCGGCGACCTCGGGCGAGAGGAGCGGCTCGACGAAGACGGTCGTCACGCCCCGGTCGCGGACGAGCGCGGCGATCCGCTCCAGTTCGCGAGGGCTCGGCTCCGCTTCCGGCGAGACGCCGGCGATGGGGATCACCTCGAGGCGGTAGCGCTCCGCCAGGTAGCCGAACGCGTCGTGGCCCGTGACGAGCTCGCGGCGCGCGCAGTCGGCGAGGCCGGCCCGGTACTCGTTGTCGAGCTCGACCAGCTCGGACACGAGCCGCCGCGCGCCCCCGGGATCTTCGAGCGCCGCGCCGATCCGCTTCGCCACCTGTGCGAACCGCAGCGGGTCGAGCCAGACGTGCGGGTCGCCCTCGCGGAGGTCGAGCCCTTCGAGCACGTCCACCGCCTCCCCCTCCGCCGAGCCGGCGGCCTCCTCGAGAGCCGGCTGGAAGTCGCCGCCGGCGTAGAGGACGAGATCGGCAGAGCGAACGCGCTCGACGTCGCGGACGGACAGCTCGAGGTCGTGCGGCTCGGCGCCCGCCGGCGTCACGTTCGTCACTTCGGCGCCCTCGCCGCCGATCCGCTCGGCCGCGAAGGCCAGCGGGTAGAAGCCGGCGACGACCTCCGTCTCGCCGCCGCCGGCGTCTGCGTCGCCCCCGCAGCCGGCGGCCGTCGCCGCCACGGCCACCGTGAGTCCCGCGATGAGAACGATTCTCGTTTTCACTCACTGCTAGGGTAGTCGCATGGCGACGGCCGAGCAACTGGAGCGCGCCGAAGAGCTGCTCGCCGGCGCGGGCCTGCGCGCCACCGCGCAGCGCGCCACCGTCCTCGCCGAGCTCGCGGCCGAGCGCGACGACGTCACGGCACAGCAGCTCCACGAGCGGCTCCGCGCCCGCGGCGAGCGCCTCGGCCTCGCCACGGTCTACCGGACGCTCAGGCTGCTCGCCGAGGCCGGCGCCGTCGACGTCCTCTCGCACCACGCCGGCGAGCTCTGCTACCGCTGGTGCGGCGACGAGCACCACCATCACCTGCTCTGCTCGGAATGCCATCGCGTCGTCGAGCTCGTCGACTGCGAGCTCGACCCGTGGCTGGAGCGCGTCTCGCGCGAGCACGGCTTCGTGACGACGGGCCACCGCCTCGAGGTCTCCGGCGTCTGCGCCGACTGCCGCTAGGAGGGTTTGGCGGAATGTCGCTCGGCACAAGCGCAATTTCGCCAAGCCCTCCTGGTAACGGCGCTCCCTGACCCGCAAGCGACTAGGCTTCGGCGCCGAAGCGGATGGAGCGCGTCGAACTCGCCGAGGCGGCTGCAATCGCGGGTGCGGTCGCGGCCCCGCTCGTCCTCGTCGCGCGTACGCGGCTCGTCCTAGCGGCCGGGCTCGCGCTCCTCGCCGCCGCGGAGATCGGGCTCGCCTTCGCGCTCGTTCCCGACCAGATCGAGGCGCTCACCCGCTCGGCGGCCCGGATCGGGCTCCTCGCCGTCGGCCTCGTCCTGCTCGCGGGGCTCGCCGTGCTGCTCGCCCGCTTCCCGGCGATCGTCTCTGCGGCGCTGCTCGCCGCCGCGCCCGTGCGAGTGCCGATCGCGGTCGACGGGGAGGAGGCCTTCCTGCTCGTGCCGCTCTACGGCGTCCTGGCCGCGGCCGTCCTGGCGCTCGCCTACCGCCTCGCCCGGGGCGCTCGTCTGCGCCCGCTGCCGCTCTTCCTGGCGGCGCCCGCGGCCGCGTTCGTGTCCGTCTCGGGTCTCTCGCTCCTCTGGTCGCAGGACCCGCGCGAGGGGACGATCGACCTCTTCTTCTTCCTCTTCCCCGGCGCCGTCCTCGTGCTTCTCGTCGTTCAGACGCCGCTCGCCGGCTTTGTTCCCCGCAGCCTCGCAGCCGTGCTGCTCGCCACGGCCGGCGCCGTGGCCGCGGTGGGGCTCTGGCAGCAGTGGACGCACACGCTCTTCTTCGCCGACGACCAGCAGTCGGCCAACGCGTACACGTCGTTCTTCCGTGTCACCTCGACGTTCGGCGACCCGAACGTGTACGCGCGCTACGTCGGCCTCGGGATCGCCGTGCTCCTCGTGCTGCTCTGGCTCGACCGCATCCGTCCCGCCGTCGGGTTGCCGCTCATGGCCCTGCTGCTGGCGGGGCTCTACTTCTCCTACTCGCAGACGACCTTCGTCGCCCTCTTCGCCGCGGTCCTCCTCATCGCGCTGCTCGCCGGCGACCGGCGAACCCGGCGCGTCGTCGGCGTGGCGGTCGTGGTGCTCGTCCTCGCCGGGGCCGGTCTCTTCGCCACGACCGTCTGGGACGAGTCCGGCCGTCGGGCGACGAGCGGCCGTACGACGCTCGTCTCGCTGACCCTCCCGGTCTTCCTCGACCACCCGGTGGCCGGTGTCGGGATCGGCGGGCAGCCCGTCGCGAGCAGCCGGCTCGAGGACGCGCGGGAACGGGAGAGCCGCAACGTCTCCCACACGACTCCGCTCACCGTCGCCGCCGAGCTCGGCCTGCTCGGACTGGCTGCGTACGCCGCCTTCCTGGCGGCCACGGCCTACGGCTCCTTCCTCGCGCTGCGACGGGAGGAGGCAATCGGTCTCTCGCTCGTCGGCGCCCTCACCCTCCTCGTCGTCCATTCCCTCTCGTACGGCGGCTTCTTCGACGACCCGTTCACCTGGCTCCTGGTCGGGCTCGCGGCCGCCTGCCTCGTCACCGTGCCGGAGCCCGCACGCGAGCCGGCCGCGGAGACGCAGGCGACCTCCCGCGCCCGGCCGCGCGGCGCGCTCAGCTG
>JAICGP010000226.1 GCA_025923055.1 Thermoleophilia bacterium | reverse complement strand
CGTGCCGCGGCGCTGCCCGATCGTGTCGCCGGGGAGGGCGACGAGGCGCTTCACGAAGGTCCCGCCGGCGCCGCAGCGCTCGAGCGTCCGCTCGGGGGTCTCGAAGACGACGATGTCGCCGCGCTCGGGATCGCGGAAGCGGTAGATGAAGCGGTTGGCGAGCACGCGGTCGGAGGACTCCGCCTGGCACCCGACGCCGGGGGCAGCGCAGTGGAGCGTCGGCTCCATCGACGACGAGGGGATCCGGTACGGGTTCACCACCCACGCCTTCACGGCGAGGACGGCAGCGACGGCGACGGCGATCGTCACGGCCCAGTCCGCGACGGTGTCCCACGGCGACGGGAGCGACGCCGTGAGGCGATCGAGCGGCCCCTTCACCGAAGCGAGCGCTCCCGGCTTCGCTCCTGCCGCCAGCTCTCGATGAGAGCGTGGTTGCCCGACAGGAGGACATCGGGCACGCGCCAGCCCCGGTACTCCGCGGGCCGTGTGTAGTGAGGGAACTCGAGTCCGCCGCCCAGCGCGGCGGAGAAGCTCTCGACCGAGCCGCTCTCCTCGCGGATGGCGCCCGGCAGGCGGCGCGCGACCGCGTCGAGGACCACCATGGCGGGAAGCTCCCCACCGGAGAGCACGTAGGGGCCGATCGAGACCGCGTCCGTGGCCACGTGCTCGACGATTCGCTCGTCGAAGCCCTCGAAGCGTGCGGAGAGGAGCGTCAGCGCAGGCTCGGCTGCCAGCTCCTCGACGAGCTCCTGGTCGAGCTGGCGCCCCTGGGGCGTGAAGGCGAGGACGCGGCGGCCGGCGGCGTCCCCGTACACCGCCTCGAGCGCGGCGCAGACGACGTCCACGCGCAGCACCATCCCGGCGCCCCCGCCGTACGGCTCGTCGTCCACCTGTCCGCCCGACAGCGGCGTGTAGTCGCGGTAGTTGAGGAAGCGCAGCTCGAGCTCGGAGCCGAGCACGGCGGCGAGCGGGCGCTGCTCCGTGAGCCAGGAGAACGCGTGCGGCAGCAGGGTGAAGACGTCGATTTGCACTCTTACGAATCTAACCTTGGAGCACGAACCCGGGCGCAACCACGATCCGGCCGTTCGGGAGGTCGACCGAGCGGACGCAGTCCTCCACGAGCGGTAGGACGGACCCGTCCTCGAGCTCGAGCACGTCGTTCGCCACGCCGGGGATCACGTCCTGCACGCGGCCGAGGAGCCGGCCCCCCTCCTCCGCCACCGTGAGGCCGACGAGCTCGTGGACGTAGAACTCGTCCTCGCCCGCGGGCGGCAGCTCGGAGGCCGGGAGCTCGAGCGCGGCGCCCCGTGGAGCGGCGCGGTCGAGGCGGACGACGAGCCGCCCGCCGGCGCGCTTCGCCTCCACGACCGTCGCCCGCTCGCGCCCCACGTAGAGCCGCGCCCCTTCGGCGAACCGGGCGGGATCGTCGCTCGCCTCCTCGACGACGAACGCCCCGCCGAGCCCGTGCGGGCGGCCGACGCGACCCACCGAGATCCAGCCCTCAGCGGGCGTCAACGATCTCGAGCAACGCCCGTTCGTGCTGGTGGCCGCCGCTCGCGCGGACGAGCGTCCGCAAAGCGCGCGCGATCCGGCCCTGGCGCCCGATCACCTTGCCGATGTCCTCGTCGGCGACGTGCAGCCGCAGGACGACCGCCCCGTCCCGCTCGGTCCGCTCCACGCGCACCTCGTCCGGCCGGTCGACGAGATTCCGCGCGAGGTACTCGAGGAGCTCCTGCAAGCCCCGATCCGGTCCCTAGATCCCTTGAGCCTTCATGAGGCGCCGCACCGAGTCGCTCGGCTGCGCCCCCTTCGAGACCCAGTCGCGGATCTTGTCGCCGTCCAGGTCGATCGTGGAAGGCTGGGTCTGCGGGTTGTAGCGGCCGACGATCTCGATGAAGCGGCCGTCGCGCGGCGAGCGTGCGTCGGCCACGACCACGCGGTAGATCGGGTTCTTCTTCGACCCCACGCGGGCCAGTCTGATGCGAGTTGCCATTCCGTCCTTTCTCCGTTCGTCTCTAGCGGCGCCTCTGCCCCGCTGCGAGCGACTGCAGGTTGGGCATCTTGCCCTGCCCCATCTGCTTGACCATCTTCGCCATTTGCTTGCGCGCGGTCAGGAGCTTGTTTACCTCCTGCACGGTCGTCCCGCTCCCGGCGGCGATGCGCGAGCGGCGCGACCCCTTGATGATCTCGGGACGGCGGCGTTCCTCGGCCGTCATGGAGAGCACGATCGCCTCCACGCGGCCGAGCTGCCGGTCGTCCACGTCCACGCCCTGGAGCTGCTTGCCGAGCCCGGGGATCATGCCGACGATCGACTTGAGCGGGCCCATGCGGCGCATCATCTTGTAGCTCTGCAGGAAGTCGTCGAAGGTGAACTGGCCGGCGCGGAGGCGGCGTTCCATCTCCTCCTGCTCGTCGACCTCGGCCGCCTGCTCCGCGCGCTCGATCAGGGTGAGGACGTCGCCCATGCCGAGGATCCGGGAGGCCATCCGGTCCGGGTGGAAGTACTCGAGCTGGTCGAGCTTCTCCCCGACCGAGGCGAGCATGATCGGCTTGCCCGTCACAGCCTTGACCGAGAGCGCGGCGCCGCCGCGCGCGTCGCCGTCGAGCTTCGTCAGCACGACGCCGTCGAAGTCGACCCGGTCCGCGAAGGCCTCGGCGACGCCGACGGCCTCCTGGCCGGTCATCGAGTCGAGCACGAGGAGGACGTCGTGCGGCTTGACCTCGCGGCGGACGGCGGCGAGCTCCTGCATGAGCGGCTCGTCGATCTGGAGGCGTCCGGCGGTGTCGACGATCACGACGTCCCGGCCCTGGCTGCGGGCCTGCTCGATACCGTGCCGGGCGACGGCGACGGCGTCCTTCGTCGAGCGGTCGGCGTAGACAGGGATCTGGATCTGCTTCCCGAGCTGCTCGAGCTGGTCGATCGCGGCGGGACGCTGGAGGTCCGCCGCGACGAGCGCCGGCGACTTGCCCTCGTGCTTGCGCAACAGGAGCGCGAGCTTGGCGGCCGCCGTCGTCTTTCCGGAGCCCTGGAGCCCCGCCAAGAGGACGACGGTGGGAGGGCGGCCGGAGAAGGCGAGCTTGGCGCTGCCGGAGCCCATGAGCCCCGTCAGCTCCTCGTGGACGATGCGCACGACCTCCTGGCCGGGCGTCAGGCTGCGCGTGACGGCAGCGCCGACGGCGCGCTCGCGCACTCGAGCGACGAAGTCCTTGACCACCTTGAAGTTGACGTCGGCCTCGAGGAGCGCGAGCCGGATCTCGCGCATGGCGCGCGAGAGGTCCTCCTCCGTGAGGACGCCGCGGCCCCGGAGATCGCCGAGGGCCGCTTGCAGCTTGTCGCCGAGCGTGTCAAACATGGCCAGCCGGGAAGTGTAGCCGTGGCCCATTTCCACCCCCGAGCCGAGGAGGAGACCGCATGGCGGACATCGCCAAGGTCATCACAGTGATCGGAAACCACCCGGAGAGCTTCGCCAAGGCCGCCGACGTGGCGGTGGCGGAGGCCGCGAAGACCGTGCGCGGCATCAGCGGCGCCGACGTCGTCTCGATGAGCTGCGAGGTGGAGGGCGACCGCATCACGATGTACCGCACGACGGTGAACATCGCCTTCGCCGTCGAGCGCTAGGAGGCGGAGGCCGGAGCCCCGCCGACCCGTCCGTCCGGGCCGTCGCGGAGGGGCCACCCCGGGCCACCACCCGCTTCTGACGCTAACGAGAAAAGGCACGCCCGTGGTGCGCGGATCGTGCCGACTTCGCGTCTTTGAGATGCGGCTCAGGCGTCCTGCGAGACGAGCGCGCGCGCGAAGTCGCGCGGGTCGAACGGCTGCAGGTCGTCGAGCGTCTCCCCCACGCCGACGAGCTTCACGGGCAGCCCGAGCTCGTGGGTGACGGCGACCGCGACGCCCCCCTTCGCCGTCCCGTCGAGCTTCGTGAGCGCGACCCCGGTCACGCCGACGGCGTCGTCGAAGAGCTTCGCCTGCCGGATCCCGTTCTGGCCCGTGGTCGCGTCGAGGACGAGCAGCGTCTCGTGCGGCGCCCCGTCGAGCCGGCTCTCGATCACGCGGCGCACCTTGGCCAGCTCCTCCATGAGGTTGGTCTGCGTGTGGAGCCGCCCCGCCGTG
>JAICGP010000225.1 GCA_025923055.1 Thermoleophilia bacterium | reverse complement strand
GGAGCCCTTGACGTTCCGGAAGAGGAGCGCCGGCCCGGCCCGCTTGACGACGCGGTCGGTGATCTCCGTGATCTCGAGGTACGGGTCGACGTCGGCCTCGACCTCGACGAGCTCTCCCTCCCGCACGAGCAGGTCGATCCAGGAGCGCAGATCGGCGACAGGCACCGCTTCGAGTGTATCCGGCCGGTCGGGGCCCGAGCGCCGGCGCGCTACTAGGAGGGATTGGCGGAATGTTCCGCGGCGCTGCCCGGCGGCACAGCCTGCATTTCCGTCAAACCCTCCTAGTGACCGCGGCCGCGGCGGTGGCTCAGCCAGCGGCTGAGCTGGCCGAGCGCGATCACGCTCACGAAGATGAGGCCCACGACGAGCATCGCGAGGATGATGTCGCGGCCCTCCTCCGCGATCGACTTCTCCTCCTGGGCGAGGAGGAGGGCGTCCAGGAAAGCGCTCATGGCGTGTCGATCTTAGTGCCTCTTCAGGCGATGATGCCCCGCTTCTACGCCGCAGGGCGAAGCTTCGCGTTCATCGGCTGGAGAGGCACCTACTCGACCCGGTCGGCGTGGAGGGCGAGAGCGCCCGCGACCGCCTCGGGCCCCGCTTCCAGCTCCGCGAGGGCGTGGAGCGGGCGGGCGTCGGCGTCGAGCCGCAGGGCGGCGCGTGCCGTCTCGAGGCGCGGATCGCCGGAACCGAGCAGGGCGACCGTCCCCGCCCAGACCGCGCCGTCGCCGCCGCGGCCCTCGGCTCGAAGCTGGGCGCAGAGCGAGATCAGCTCAGCCAGGTCGGCGACCACCGCGACCTCGCCGTGAGCCGCGACCCGCACGAGGCCGTGCGCGTAGAGGTAGTCCCCGAGCAGGACGGCCGTGTCGCCGTCCGGGGGCGCGAAGAGCCTGGGGCGGCCGTAGTGCAGCAGGTAGCCCTCGTAGATCGACTCGAGGCCCAACGCGAACCGGTCCGGCCCGAGCGGGGAGAAGACGGGCGTCTGGTCGCGCTCGTCCGGCGAGCGCAGAGCCGCCGCCCAGAGCGCGCTCTCGAGCCCGGCCTCCCGGGCGATCACCTCCCAGACGGGGGCGCTAGCCGCGGAAGAACTCACGAGCCGCCTCCACCGTCGTCTCGATCTCGGCCTCGCCGTGCGCCGTCGAGGGAAAGAGCGCCTCGAACTGCGAGGGCGCGACGTAGACGCCGCGCGCGAGCAGGTGGCGAAACCAGGCGCCGTAGCGCGCGGTGTCGCTCCCCGAGGCCTCGGCGAAGCTCCGAACGGGCCCGCGGTGGAAGAAGAGGGTCGCCATGGCGCCGACGCGCTGCACGCAGACGTGCTCGTCGCCTGCCGCCCCTCGAAGGCCGTTCTCGAGGCTCACGCCTGCCTCCTCGAGCCGCTCGTAGACCGCCGGGTCGCGCAGGCGCCGCAGGACGACGAGCGCGGCGGCCGTCGCGAGCGGGTTCCCGGACAGGGTGCCCGCCTGGTAGACGGGGCCGGCGGGGGCGAGCTCGTCCATGATCTCGGCTCGGCCGCCGAACGCCGCGAGCGGGAGGCCGCCCCCCGCGATCTTGCCGAGGATCGTCAGGTCGGGGCGGATGCCGTAGAGCTCCTGCGCGCCGCCGCGCGCGACGCGGAAGCCCGTGATCACCTCGTCGAAGACGAGCAGCGCGCCGCTCGCATCGCAGAGGGCGCGGAGCGCATGGAGGAACCCGGGCGCCGGCGGGACGACCCCCATGTTGCCGGCGACGGGCTCGACAACGACCGCCGCGAGGCCCTCGCCGTAGCGCTCCACCGCGGCGGCGGCCGCGTCGACGTCGTTGAAGGCGCTCACGACGGTGTCGCCGGCCGCCCCGGTGGGGACGCCGGGCGTCGAGGGGATGGCGAGCGTCGCGAGCCCCGACCCCGCCTCGGCGAGGAGCGGGTCGGAGTGCCCGTGGTAGCAGCCTGCGAACTTGAGGATGCGGTCGCGCCTCGTGACGCCGCGGGCGAGCCGCAGGGCGCTCATCGCCGCCTCCGTCCCCGAGGAGACGAGGCGGACCCGCTCCACGGAGGGGACGGCGTCGGCGATCTCCTCGGCGAGCTCGACCTCTCGCTCGGTGGGGGCGCCGAAGGTCGTGCCGTCCGCGACCGCCTCCTGCACGGCCTCGACCACCTCCGGGTCGGCGTGCCCGAAGACGAGCGGCCCCCAGGACTGCACCCAGTCGACGTAGCGGTTTCCCTCGGCGTCCACCAGGTAGGCGCCCTCGCCCCGCGCGGCGAAGAAGGGCTCGTCGCCGCCGACCGCTTTCCACGCGCGGACGGGCGAGTTGACGCCGCCCGGAATCACCTGCCGCGCCCGCCGGAACAGCCCGGCGGCTGTTCGCGTCAGAGCCACTCGGCAAGCTCCCGCGTCCAGTAGGAGACGATCACGTCGGCGCCGGCACGCTTGATCGCCGTCAGGCTCTCGACCGCGGCCTGGCGCTCGTCGAGCCACCCGCGGGCGGCGGCCGCCTTGATCATCCCGTACTCGCCGCTGACGTTGTAGGCGAAGAGCGGCGCGTCGAAGCGCTCGCGCGCGGCGCGAATGACGTCGAGGTACGGGAGCGCCGGCTTCACCATGATCGCGTCGGCGCCCTCGGCGAGGTCGAGCTCGCACTCGCGCAGCGCCTCGCGCACGTTGGGCGCGTCGAGCTGGTAGCTCCGCCGGTCGCCGAACGCCGGCGCCGACTCGGCCGCCTCGCGGAAGGGCCCGTAGAACGCCGAGGCGTACTTCGCCGAGTAGGCCACGATCGGGAGCTGGTCGAAGCCGTCGCCGTCGAGCGCCGCCCGGATCGCGCCCACGCGCCCGTCCATCATGTCGCTCGGGCACACCGCGTCGGCGCCGGCCTCGGCGTGGCTGGCGGCGGTCTTCGCGAGCAGCTCGAGCGAGACGTCGTTCAGCACCTCGTCGCCCTCGACGAGCCCGCAGTGGCCGTGCGAGGTGTACTCGCAGAGGCAGACGTCCGTGAGGAGCAAGAGGCCGGGCACGCGCTCGCGCAGTACCCGCAGGGCGCGCTGGACGATGCCGTCGTCGTCGTAGGCACCCGACCCGGCCTCGTCCTTCTCCTCCGGGATCCCGAAGAGGATGACGGCCGCCACGCCGAGCCGGTGCGCCGCTTCCGCCTCGTCGCAGACGCGGTCGACGGAGCGCTGGGCGATCCCGGGGAGCCCCTCGAGCGGACGCTCGACGCCCTCACCGGGAACGACGAAGAGCGGGTACACGAAGTCGTCCAGCGAGAGTCGCGTCTCGCGGACGAGCGAGCGGAGCCCGGCCGTGCGGCGGAAGCGCCGCAGCCGCGTGAGGGGGAACGTCGACACTACGCCAGGAATCTTCGCACGCCCATCCTCGCGGCCGCCGCGAACGCCGCCCCCAGGCCGGCCAGCCAGAGCGCCTCGACCCCCAGCGTCCTCCAGGGATCGAGGTCGAAGAGCGCAGCCTCGAAGAAGTCGACCGCGTGCCCGAACGGGAAGAGCGCGGAGATCCAGCCGGCCGCGGCCACCGAGCCCTCCGGGACGACGCCGACGAGGACGAGCGGAAGCGTGACGAGGAAGGCGACGAGCACCGCTGTGCGCGATTCGCGCGCGAGCACGCCGAGGAGCACGCCGAACGCTCCGAAGGCGGCCCCCGTGAGCGCGAGCCCGAGCGCGAGGAGCGGCAGGCGGGCCCACGACCCGCCGCCCTCGACGCCGCCGACCTCCGCGGCGACCCCGAAGACGAGCGCGAGCGCGAGGCCGATCGCGAGCGCGACGACGACGCCGAGGGCGACCTTCACGGCGACGAGCTCCCAGAGGCGGACGAGCCCGCGGACGAGCCGCCCGACGACGTTCTCGTCCCGCTCGGCGGCAACGGCCCCGGCCGCCAGGAGGACGCAGACGAACGCGAGTGTGAGCGCGAGCGCGTAGGCCTGAAGCTGGGCGCCCAGGAGCCACGTCCGCCCCGCCTGGCGGTCCGTCTCCAGCTCGATCGGGTTGGCGGTGGCGCGGAGCGTCTCGTCGGTCTGCTCGAGCGCGAGCTTCGCCTCGTCGACGAAGTTCGCGAGCTCGTCGATCTCGGCCAGCGCCTCGGGGTCGGAGGTGCGCGTCCGGAGGCTCTCGAGCAGCTCGTCCGCCTCGTCGAGGCCGACG
>JAICGP010000224.1 GCA_025923055.1 Thermoleophilia bacterium | reverse complement strand
CCATGCGTCGGCGAGTTTACGCCGGGTGGCCTCGAGCGCCTCGGGCATCACCTTCACGTCGGCGAGAACCGGCATGAAGTTCGTGTCGCCCGCCCAGCGCGGCACCACGTGCAGGTGCACGTGGTCGACGACGCCGGCGCCAGCGATCCGGCCGAGGTTCCAGCCGAGGTTGAACCCGTGCGGGCCCATCGTCCCGGCGAGGACGCCGGTGGCGGTCGCGGCCAGGCGATGGATCTCGAGGGCCTCGTCCGCGTCGAGCGCCGCGAAGTCGCCCTCGTGCCGGTAGGCGGCGACCATCAGGTGGCCGGAGGCGTACGGGTACCGGTTCACGAGCACGAACGCCCGCGCGCCGCGGTGCACGACGAGGCCCTCCTCGTCGTCGAGCCCGGCGGCGCGGCAGAAGACGCAGCCCTCCTGCTCGTCGGCTCCCTGGATGTACTCGAGCCTCCAGGGCGCCCACAGTTGCTTCACAGCCAGCGCCTCCAGCGGAAGAGCGCGAGGAGGCCGACTCCGAGAGCGACCATGAGGCCGACGAGGATCCAGAACGGCCCCAGCGACCCCTCGCCCGGCACCCGCACGTTCATGCCGAAGACGCTCGCGATGAGGGTGAGGGGGAGGAGGATGACGCTCACGACCGTCAGGATCTGGAGGCGGTACTGCTGCTTGTGCGAGATGAACGACTCGTTCGTCGACTCGAGCCCTTCGATGACCTCCTTGTAGTTGTCGAGCAGGTCCCAGATGCGCTCGGCGGCGTCGACGATGTCGTCGAAGTAGAGGTCGAGGTCCTCGGGCAGGAAGCGCTGGGTCGAGCGCTCGAGCCCGCGCAGCGTCGCGCGCTCCGGCTTGATGATCTTCCGGTAGGCGATCAGCTCCTGCTTCGCGTTCGAGATGTCGCGGACGACGTCCTCGGAGCGCTCCTCGAAGATGGCGGGCTCGATCGCGTCGAGCTTCGTCCCGATCTTGTCGAGGATCGGGAAGCAGTAGTCGAAGAGGTCGTCGAGGACGTGGTACAGCAGGTAGCCGGAGCCCTTGGAGAAGAGGTCCGCCCGCCGCTCGGCGTCGTCTTCGCAGCGCCGGAAGAGGTACGTGACCGGGAGCAGCTCGACGTTCGGGAGCGTGATCAGGAAGTCCTGGCCCAGGAAGACGTCGAGCTCGGCGGCGTTCAGCCGCTGGACGCTCTTGTCGTAGAAGGGGAAGTGGAGGACGACGAAGAGGTAGTCCGGGTACTCGTCGATCTTGGGCCGCTGCCGCTTGGAGAGGACGTCCTCGATGTCGAGCTCGTGGAAGCCGAACCGCTCGGCCAGGTAGGCGACCTCGAGCGCGCCGGGGCGGTCGGCGTGGACCCAGGTGAGGCCGTCAGCGGTGAGCTGGGAGATGCGGGGCTCGGTCCGCTCGGCGACGTCGCCCGTCACTGGGGCGCGGCCGCGCCGGAGGCGTGGGAGCGTGGGCCGGGCCATGGGTACTGAGCGGGTCGTCCAGTTGCATCTCCGCAGTTCGTGATTCTACTCCCAAACCCTGGGCCTCGACCCTCTCCGCGGGGACGCGCGAATGCGCCTGGCAGGATTCGAACCTGCGACCTCGCGCTCCGGAGGCGCGCGCTCTATCCCCTGAGCTACAGGCGCGGAGACGCTTAGTCTACCCGGCGTGAGGCTGGCCCACCGCCGCGCGACCCTGCGCCTGGAGGCGCCGTTCACTATCTCGCGGTCGACGAGCGTCGAGGAGCACGTCCTCTGGGTGGAGCTCGAGCACGACGGCGTCTCGGGCTTCGGGGAGGCGCAGCCCCAGGAGCACTACGGCGAGAGCGTCGAAGGCGCCGAGGCCTTCCTCGTGGAGGCCGAAGGCGTCCTCGGCGACGACCCGTTCGCGCTCGAGGCGATCGGCGAGCGCCTTGCCTCCCTTCCGGGGAACCGGGCCGCCAAGGCGGCCCTCGACGGCGCGCTCCACGACCTCGTGGGGAAGCTGCTCGGCCAGCCGGTCTGGCGCCTGCTGGGGCTCGTCCCCGCCGGACCGCCGACCTCCTGGACGGTCTGGCTCGGCGACCCCGACGACATGGCGCGGCGCGCGGAGGCGGTCGGCGACCGCTTCCGGCGCCTGAAGCTCAAGCTCGGCGGCCGGGACGGGCTCGACGTCGAGCGCGTGCGCGCCGTCCGCGGCGTCACCGAGCTTCCCCTCCAGGTGGACGTGAACGAGTACTGGGAGCTCGAGGAGGCGGTCGAGGCGGTCGGCGAGCTCGCCGGGCTCGGCGTCGAGTACGTGGAGCAGCCGCTCCCGGCCGGCGACCCGGGCGGCGCGCGGCTGAAGCGGGAGTCGCCGCTGCCGATCTACGTCGACGAGGACTGCCACACGCTCGCCGACGTCCCGGCGTGCGCCGAGCGCGGGCACGGGGTCAACATCAAGCTGGCGAAGAGCGGGGGTCTCAGGGAGGCCGTCCGGATGGCCCACGCCGCCCGGGCGCTGGGGCTCGGCGTCATGCTCGGCTGCATGGTCGAGTCCGGGCTCGGCATCGCCGCGGCCGCGCAGATCGGCAGCCTCTGCGACCACCTCGACCTGGACGGAAACCTGCTGCTCGCCGAGGATCCCTGGCCCGGAGTGGCGTTCGTCGACGGCGTGCAGGTGCCGGCCGACCGGCCCGGGCTCGGGGTCGAGCCGGCATGAAGCGCTACCTCGTCCTGGCCGAGGGCTACTCGGGGGACGACCACTACGGCAAGACCACCTACGGCGTGATCCGCTACGGGGCCGACCCTGTCGTCGCCGTCCTCGACTCGGAGCGGGCGGGGGAGACGGTGGAGGGCGTCCCGGTGGTCGGCAGCGTCGCCGAGGCGCTTCCGTACCGCCCGACTGCGGCGCTCGTCGGCGTCGCGGTCGCGGGCGGGCGGCTGCCGCCCGTCTGGCGGGGCCTCCTGCGCGAGGCCGTCGCGGCCGGGCTCGACGTCGAGGCCGGGATGCACGAGTTCCTCGGCGACGACCCCGAGCTCACAGCGCTGGCCCGGGAGCGCGGCGTCGAGCTCCGCGACTACCGGCGCCCGCCGCCCGACCTGAGCGTGCCGACGGGCGAGAACCTCACTCATGGCGCCGAGGTCGTCCTCACCGTCGGCTCGGACTGCGCGGTCGGCAAGAAGACCGTTGCGGTCGAGCTCGACCGCGCCGCGCGGGCGCGCGGGCTGCGCTCCGTCTTCGTCCCGACGGGCCAGACGGGAATCATGATCGAGGGCTGGGGGATCGCGGTCGACGCCGTCGTGTCGGACTTCCTCGCCGGCGCAGGCGAGCGCCTCGTCGTCGAGGGCGCGAGGAGGGGGGACCTCCTCTTCGTCGAGGGCCAGGGCGCCATCGTCCATCCGCAGTTCTCCGGCGTCACCCTCGGCCTCTACCACGGCGCCGCCCCGCACGTGCTCGTCCTCGTCCACCGGGCCGGGGACACCGAGATCGAAGGCGTGCCGGGCCACCCGATCCCGCCCCTGCGGGACCTCGTCGACCTCTACGAGCGGCTCGCGTTGCCGGTGCGGCCGGCCCGAGTTGCCGCAGTCGCGCTGAACACCGGGCGGCTCTCCGCAGACGCGGCGGAGAGAGCCGTGGTGGAGGTGGCCGAGGAAACGGGGTTGCCGGCCGACGACCCTGTCCGGTTTGGCCCTGACCGCTTACTCGAGGCGGTACTCGCGGCCTTGCCGTCCGGTATAACGCGGGCATGAAAGACCCCCGGATCGAGCGTCTCGCCCGCCTGATCGTCGGCTACTCGCTCGGCCTCCGCGAGGGTCAGGTCTTCCGGATCGACACGCTCGATGCGGCGGCGCCGCTCGCGCTCGAGCTCTACCGCGCGGCGCTCCGAGCCGGTGCGCACGCCTACACGAACATCGGCGTCCCGGGGCTGCTCGAGTCGCTTCTGCACGAGGGCTCGGACGAGCAGCTCGCCTACATCTCGCCCCTTCGGTGGGAGGAGATCGAGGGCCTCGACGCGCTCGCGACCATCTGGTCGGAGGTGAACACGCGCGGCCTCTCGCGCGTCGACCCGGACCGGCACGCCGCCTACCTCGGGGCGCAGCGCAAGCTCACGAACCGCCGCTGGGAGCGGATCTCGCGCGGCGAGATGAGCTGGTGCGGGACGCTCTTCCCCACGAACGCGCACGCCCAGGAGGCGGAGATGTCGCTCGAGGCCTACGAGGACTTCGT
>JAICGP010000223.1 GCA_025923055.1 Thermoleophilia bacterium | reverse complement strand
GTCTGCCTGGCCGCCCCGGGCATCGCCCGCCCGGACCGGCGCCGCTTCACCGCCTCCATCCTCGACGCCGTCCTCGGCGGCTCGGCGTCGTCGCGGCTCTTCCAGGAGATCCGGGAGAAGCGCGGCCTCGCCTACTCCGTCTACACGTTCTCCTCGCAGTATGCGGACACGGGCCAGATCGGCATCTATGTCGGTACCCGCGAGGAGAACCTGGGCGAGTGCCTGCGGATCGTCGACGAGCAGATCGGAGACGTCGCCGAGCACGGTCCGCGGCCGGACGAGCTCGCGCGGGCGAAGGAGAACATGAAGGGGCGGATCATGCTCGCCATGGAGCTGACCTCGAACCGCATGAGCCGGCTCGGGAAGTCGATCGTGACCGACAGCGAGCTGCTCGACCTCGACCGCGTCCTCGCCGAGATCGAAGCGGTGGACGCGTCCTCCGTCGCGCAGCTCGCCGAGATGCTCCTGGGCATTGAGAGCTTCTCGGCCGCGGCGATCGGGCCGAGCGAGGAGCGCTTCCTCGAGGCCGTCGAGCCCGTCTGCCCGGGCCTCGTGGAGCGCGCGGCCGCGTGAAGGTCCTGCTCCTCGGAGCGGGGGGCAAGACCGGCTCGGCTCTCGCCCCCCGGCTCGCGGCGGCGGGGCACGACGTGACGGGCGTCGGCGGCGGGGAGCGCTGGGAGGCGCAGGAATTCGACGCGGCGGTGGACTTCACACGACCTGACGCGGTGCGCGGGAACGTCGAGCGCTGCCTCGCGGCCGGGGTTCCGTGCGTCGTCGGCACGAGCGGGCTCGGGCGGGACGACCTCGCCGCGCTCGACGCGTCCGCCCGCGAGCGGGACATCGCCTGCTTCGTCGCTCCGAACTTCGCCGTCGGCGCCGTGCTGATGATGCGCTTCGCGGCCGACGCCGCCCGCTTCCTCCCGCGCGCCGAGATCGTCGAGCTCCACCACGAGACGAAGGTCGACGCGCCGTCGGGCACCGCCCGCGCGACCGCCGAGGCGCTCGGGGGGGGCGTCCCGATCCACAGCGTGCGCCTGCCGGGCCTCGTCGCGCACCAGGAGGTGCTCCTGGGAGGCGAGGGGCAGCTCCTCACCATCCGGCACGACACGCTCGCCCGGGAGGCCTTCGCGCCGGGCGTGCTGCTCGCCCTCGAGCGCCTGCCGGAGCTGCCCGCCGGCGTGACCGTGGGACTCGAGGCGCTCCTCTGACCGGCGTCGACGACCGCGTTCGCCTCCACGTCTACGAGCGGTGGATCGCCGAGGGTCGGCCGCCGACCGCGGCCGTCACGGCGGCAGCGCTCGGTCTCGCGCCCGAGGAGGCCGAGGCGTCCTACCGGCGGCTCGACGAGGCCCACGTCGTCGTCCTCGCGCCGGGGACGACGAACGTCTGGATGGCGCACCCGCTCTCCGCGGTGCCGACGCCGTTCGCGGTCGAGACGGAGCGTGGCTCCTTCTACGGCAACTGCATCTGGGACGGGCTCGGCGCGATCGCCATGCTCGGCCGCAGCGGCCGCGTCGAGACCGCGTGCCCCGACTGCGGCGAGCCGCTTGCCTTCACCGTCCGCGACGGCGAGCTCGACCCGGTGGAGGCCGTCGTCCACTACGCGGTGCCGGCGGCGCGCTGGTGGGAGGACATCGGCTTCAGCTGAGCGACCATGCTCGCCTTCCGGTCGGAGGCGCACGTGGAGCGGTGGCGCGAAGGGCTCGCACTTCCGCGCGGAGCGTTCCTGACGCCCGGGCAGCAGTGGCGCCTCGCCGAGGCTTGGTACGCGGGCCGGCTGGCGCCCGGCTGGCGCCGCCGAACGCCCGAGGAGGCGGAGCGAGTCTTCGCCGACCTCGGCCTCGTCGGCGAGTTCTGGCGCCTGAGGCCGTGACGTTTCGGGCCCTCGGCGAATGAGCAGACACCCGCCATGTTCTCGCCGAGGGAGTACCGCGGCGGACGCGTGAAGGTCTACGGCTGCTCGCCCGGCTGCCTCGTCCTCTCGCTGCTCCTCTCGGCCGTCCTCACGCTCCTCGTCAACCTGCTCATCAGGGCCTTCTGAGCCGCGCGGAGGGCTCTCGCCGGAAGCGCGGTTAGAATCCGTCCAGGTGCTCGGCGAGATCCTCACAGCAGCCGTCACGCCGTTTCGCGCCGACGGCTCCGTGGACGAGGAGGCGTTTCGCCGCCTCTGCGCGCACCTCGTGGACACTGGCTCCGACGGGATCGTCGTCGCCGGGACGACGGGGGAGTCGCCGACGCTCTCCGACGACGAGCGGCTGGCGCTCTTCGCGGCGGCCGTGGAGACTGTGGGCGACCGCGCCCGGGTCGTGGCGGGCACGGGCACGTACTCGACGGCGCACTCCGTCCACCTGACCGGCCAGGCGCACGAGCTCGGCGTCGACGCGTTCCTCGTCGTCACGCCGTACTACTCGAAGCCGCCCGTCCGCGGGATCGTGGAGCACTTCCGCGCCATCGCGGCCGCGACCGACCGCCCGCTCGTCGTCTACAACATCCCCCAGCGGGTCGTCGTCAACCTCGAGCCCGAGGCGCTCGCCGAGCTCGCCGAGATCCCGAACGTCGCGGCGGTCAAGCAGGCGACCGCCGACCCGGACCAGGCGCGGCGGATCGTGAGCGACACGGACCTCGTGCTCTACGCGGGAAACGACGACCTGCTCCTGCCTTTCCTCGAGCTCGGGGCCGCGGGCGGCATCCTCGTCTACACCCACGTCGTGGGACGCCGCGTGCGGGAGCTCGTCGACCGGTTCCGGGCCGGCGACCTCGAGGCCGCCCGTGCCGTCGACGAGGAGCTGCGCCCCGTGATCGACGCGCTCGCCGTCACGACCAACCCGATTCCGGTCAAGGCGGCGCTGGCCATGCTCGGCCACGACGTCGGGGGCCTCAGGCTCCCGCTCGTCGAGGCGAGCGAGGAGGAGCGAACCGTGATCCGGGACGCCCTCGAGCGCGCGGGCGTCCTGCAGGGCGCCCGGGTCTGACCGCGCCTGCCGCGGCTCAGGCGGCGTGCAGGTCGCCGTCGAGGTACTTGAGGCCCGAGTCGACGTTCGGCGTCGCGATGCGGGCGTCGGGGCCGAGACGGCGTGCGAGCTCGAGCGCCACCACGATGTTGGCGCCGGTCGAGGGGCCGCAGAGGAGCCCTTCCTCGCGGGCCACGCGTCGCGCCATCTCCATCGCCTTCGCCTCTGGGACGGCGATCACCTCGTCGAAGTCGTCGGGCGAGAGGAGCGGCGGCCAGAAGCCGACGCCGCCGCCCTCGATGTGGTGCGTCCCGGGGGCGCCGCCCGAGATGACGGGCGATTCGGCCGGCTCGACGACGACCCGGTGGACGGCCGGGAGCTCGCTCCGGAGAGCACGAGTCACGCCGAGGAAGCAGCCGGCGGTGCCGACGTACGAGCAGAACGCGTCGACGCGCCCGTCGAGCTGGTCGAGGAGCTCGCGGCCGAGCTCGACGTAGCCGTCGATCATGTCGCCGTTCCGGAACTGGTCGGTCGCGTAGCCGTCGACCTCCTCCACGATCTCGGCGGCGCGCTCCATCATGCTCGGGATGAGGTCCGGCGTGATGCCCGCCGGGCTCGGGATCACCTCGAGCTGCGCCCCGAACGCCCGCATCGTGGCGAGCTTCTCCGCCGCGAAGGCGTCCGAGGTGACGATCCGGAGCGGATGCCCCTTCACGGCGCACACGAAGGCGAGCGAGGAGCCGGTGCTCCCGCCCGTGTACTCGACGACCGTCTGCTCGGGGCGCAGGCGGCCGCTCCGCTCGGCACCCTCGATCATCGCGAGCGCCATGCGGTCCTTGTAGGAGCCGGTCGGATTCGCCGACTCGAGCTTGATCCAGACCTCGCCGACCTCGGGGCCGGCGAGGCGCTCGAGCCGGACGACCGGCGTCCGGCCGATCGCGCCGAGCAGCGCCGCCCGATCGCTCGTCGCAGCCATCACCAGGCAGGCTAGCCGAGCGGAGGGGTCCGACGCATAGACTTCCCCGGATGCCCGAGAGCACGCGCGTCATCCCGCTCGGCGGTCTCGGCGAGGTGGGCAAGAACATGACCGTGATCGAGTCGGACGGCGGCCTCCTCGTCGTCGACTCGGGCCTCTCCTTCCCGCGGGACGAGCATCTCGGCGTCGACCTCGTCCTCCCCGACTTCGAGTACCTGCGCGAGCGGCGCGCCGACATCCGGGCCGTCGTCCTCACGCACGGCCACGAGGACCACGTCG
>JAICGP010000222.1 GCA_025923055.1 Thermoleophilia bacterium | reverse complement strand
CCGAACCCCAGGCCTAGCGCCACCCACCTCCCGGAATGCCTCGCCGCCCGGCAACGTTCGGAGCACTCATGGACTTGAAGGCCAGAAGCTTGCGGGAGGACTCATGACTCAAGCCGCCGCAACGGCAGCGACCGTTGCTGACCCCAGGCGCTGGAAGGCGCTTGCCGTACTCGGCGTCGCGTACCTCATGGTCGTGCTCGACATCTCGATCGTGAACGTGGCGCTTCCCTCGATTCAGACCGATCTCGGGTTCACGACCGAGGACCTCCAGTGGGTGGTCTCCGGCTACGCGCTCACGTTCGGCGGCTTCCTGCTGCTCGGCGGGCGCGCCGGCGACCTGCTCGGGCGCCGGTTGTTCTTCATGATCGGCCTCTCGCTGTTCCTCGTGACCTCCCTCCTGGCGGGGTTGTCGACGTCCTCCGAGATGCTCATCGCCGCGCGGCTGCTCCAGGGTGCCGCAGGCGCGATCCTCTCGCCGTCGGTCTTCTCGATCGTCACGGTGACGTTCGCCGAAGGCTCGGAGCGCAACAAGGCGCTCGGGATCCTCGGCGGCATCGCCGGGTCGGGAGCCGCGATCGGCGTGCTCCTCGGCGGCGTCTTCACGCAGTACGTGAGCTGGGAGTGGATCTTCTTCGTCAACATCCCGATCGCCGCGCTCGCGCTCGCGCTCGTCCCGCGCTACGTGCGGGAGAGCAAGGCGGAGGGCCTCGCGCGCCACTTCGACTCGTTCGGCGCGGTCACGGTCACGGCGAGCCTCATGCTCCTCGTGTTCGGCCTCACGCAGGCGAACCGGGTCGGCTGGGGCTCGGCGCAGACGATCGGCGTCTTCGTCGGCTCGGCCGTGCTGATGGCCTTGTTCCTCTGGAACGAGACCCGCTCGCGCTCGCCGCTCGTGCCGCTCACGATCTTCAGGCGGCGCACGCTCACGGGCGCGAACGTGATCGGCTTCGGCCTCGGAACGATGATCTTCGGGATGTTCTTCCTGCTCTCGCTCTACATGCAGCAGGTGCTGGGCTTCTCGGCGATGGAGACCGGCCTCGGCTACCTCGCCGTCGCGCTGACGGTCATCGCCGCGGCCGCGGTCTCGCAGGGCCTCGTCACCCGGCTCGGCGTCAAGCCGGTGCTGGTGGTCGGCATGGGGCTCCTGACCATGGGCCTCATCTACTTCACGCAGGTCTCGGTCGGCGGCTCGTACGCCACCGACCTCCTGCCCGGCTTCCTGATCATCGGCGTCGGCATGGGCTTCTCGTTCGTGCCGATCTCGATCGCCGCGCTCGCCGGCGTCCAGGGGCCCGAGGCGGGCCTCGCGTCCGGGCTCATCAACACGAGCCAGCAGATCGGCGGCGCGCTCGGCCTGGCGCTCCTGACCACGGTCGCCACGACCCGCACCTCGAACCTGGCCGGCAACGCCGCGCCTACGGCCGGCGACCTCACGTCGGGCTTCAGCCTGGCCTTCTGGGTCGCCGTCGGCTTCGGGGTGGCCTCGTTCCTGACGACGATCGCCGTCCTCCGCCAGCGGGACATCCCCGCGGTCACCGGCGAGGCGGCACCCGCCCCGGCGGCGTAGGTCTCAGCGCGAGGGAGCGGTCGCCCGAGGCGGCCGCTCCCTCGGCTGCATAGGGTGTCGAAGTGGTCGAGGAAGCACGTCTCGAGCAGCTCGAGGCAGGCCTGACGCCCGTCAGCGACGGGTGGTTCGTCGTCAACGTCCGCGACGGCGCGTGGGTGACGAACGAGGCTCTCGGAGCCGCCTGCGTCTTCGAGGGCGACGACGCGCCCTTCGCCGACGTCGGCTTCACCCTGCTCGTGCTCCAGCCGGGACAGCCGAGCATGTACCACCGCGAGGCCAACCAGGAGGACTTCCTCGTCCTCGCGGGCGAGTGCCTGCTCCTCGTCGAGGGCGAGGAGCGGCCGCTCGAGGCCTGGGACTTCGTGCACTGCCCGCCGGACACCGAACACGCCTTCGTCGGAGCCGGCGACGGCCCGTGCGTGATCTTCATGACGGGCGCGCGCAAGGGCTGGCCGGAGAAGGGGATCGTCTATCCGCGCTCGGAGCTGGCGCTCCGCCACGGCGCCGGCGTCGAGTCCGAGACGTCGTCGCCGGCCGAGGCGTACGCGGCGCTGCCCAAGTGGAAGCCCGGGCCGCCGGAGGACTGGAACGGATTGCCCTGGGCCTAGGCGCCGAGGGCCGCGAGGCTCGCGAGCGCCCGGGCCAGCCACTCGAACTCGGCCGGAACGCGCTCCCAGCCCGGCTCGCGGTTCTGGTAGGCGAGCTGGAGCTCGCGCAGGTCCTCCCAGACGCGGCGGGACGACGCGCCCGCGTACGGGCAGTCCTCGGGGAGGAGCTCGCCGTCGAGCTGCTGCGCCATGGCGGCCTCCCACGAGCCCGCCTTCAGCGCCCGCACGAGGGTGGGCGGGCGCTCGCGTGTCCGGTACGCCTGCTGCACGTGCGCGTTAGACGTCGCTCGCGGTCGAATCGTTCACGGCCTCGACACCCCTACGAAACCTGCGTAGGCTTGCGTCCGCGATGACGTTGGCCCGGGTCCTCATCGTCGTCTTCGCGCTGATCACGGCCTCGACCGCGGCCGCGGCCGGGCGCGAGCAGCCGCGCGACCTCGAGCTCGAGTTCCTCGGCGAGGAGATTCTCCCGACCGGGCTCCAGTTCGAGGGCACCGAGGTCGGCGGGCTCTCGAGCGTCGCCTACGACGCGGCGCGCGATCTCTACTACGTGATCTCGGACGACCAGAGCGTCATCGACCCGGCCCGCTACTACACCTTCGATCTCGACGTCGCGGACGGCGACCTCGAGCCGGGCGACGTGGTCGTCACCGACGTGACGACGCTTCTCGACGCGTCCGGGCAGCCGTTCCCGGCCGCCTCCTTCGATCCCGAGGGGCTCGCGCTGACCCGCGACGACGAGCTCGTCATCACCTCCGAGGGCATCGCGACGCGGCTCATTCCGCCGTGGGTGCGGCTCTTCGGGCTCGACGGGCAGCAGCTCGACGAGCTGCCCGTCCCGACCGCGTTCATCCCGGACGCGATCCCGCAGACCCGGGGCGTGCGCCTCAATCTCGGCTTCGAGAGCGGAGCCGTCGTCGGGAACCACTTCTGGACGGGCACGGAGGCCGCGCTCGTCCAGGACGGGCCGGCGGCGAGCCTCACGGAGGAGAGCCCGGCGCGACTCCTCCGCTACAACCTCGCGAGCGGACGGCCCGACAAGCAGCACGTGTACTGGACGGACGCGATCGCCGAGCCGCCCGTGCCGCCGACCGCCTTCGCCGTCAACGGCCTCGTCGAGCTGCTGCCGCTCGACCGGCACACGTTCCTCTCGATGGAGCGCTCGTTCTCGGTCGGCGCGCCCGGCACGGGCAACACGATCAAGCTCTACACGGTCGAGCTCGCGGGCGCGAAGAACGTCGCCGCGCGCGCGAGCCTCGCGGGGCAGCTCGACGACGTCCGGCCGGTGCGGAAGGAGCTGTTGCTCGACCTCGACGAGCTCGGGATCCCGCTCGACAACGTCGAGGGCATGGCGTTCGGGCCCGACCTGGTCGACGGGCGGCGCAGCCTCGTGCTCGTGAGCGACAACAACTTCGCGCCGGCCCAGTTCACGCAGTTCCTCCTCTTCGCGCTCTCGGACGGCTAGGAGGGATTGGCGGAACGTCGTTCGTCGCGCGGCCCCTGCGGCACAACGCTTGTTTCGCCAAGCCCTCCTGGCCAATGCGGACCGGCCGAGCGGTCGTAGACCCCGACGAAGGCAGGTTTTTCCATGCAGTCGTCGGAAGGGGGATCAATGGCTGTCCATCGACGGCTTCTCGCCGTCCTGATCCTGGTCGCGGCGCTCGCCGTGCTCGCCGTCTCGACGCCCGCCGGGGCGACGGGCGAGGCCACGACGAAGTGCGCCGCCTACACGGTGCTGAAGGCGGGCAACGAGGTGCCGCCGTCCGCCTCGAAGGCCTTCGGCGCCGCGGCCGTGCACATCAACGGCACGACGCTGAGCTTCGCCGTCACGATCGTCAACCCGGCGCGGGAGGTCTTCTTCGCGGGGCACATCCACGACGGCGACGCGGGGGCGAACGGACCGGTCGTGGTGACGCTCTTCGGCGGCCCCGACACCGACCGCAAGTTCATCGTGCAGGCCGCGCGGATGGAGATCGACGCGACGACGGCCGCCAACATCTGCGCCGACGTCGACGGCTTCTACATCAACTACCACACGCGGGCGAT
>JAICGP010000221.1 GCA_025923055.1 Thermoleophilia bacterium | reverse complement strand
CGCGCCTGGTGCGACGGGAAGGCGGACTGGCCGAGACGCGCCCGAAGAGCCCAGGCTCGAGCCGTCAGCCCGTGGAGCGCAGGCGGCGAGTGCGGCAGCGCTCGCGGACGACGCATTCCCCGGCGGTCGCGATCCGTGGAATCCATTCCGGCGGGAAGAGCGCGCTGCCGTCGATCTCGCAGACGGCGCGGCCGCCAATCTCGACGACGGGGTGGGGCCGGACGACCTGCAGGTCCAGCAGCAGTCCGGCACGACGGGCTACCGCACGCAGGCAGCGGCGTAGTCGGCGCTCTTGGCGCAGCAGCGCGTCAGCGTCGTGACGAAGCCGCGCTCGCTCGGGCTCGGCCGCCGGCGGGCGAGGCGGGCCACGTAGAGGCGCCGCTCGATCGGCGGCCGGCCGGCGAGGCGAAAGCTCGCCAGCTCGCCCCGCTCGACCTCCTCGGCGACGGCGTAGCGGGAGAGGAAGGCCACGCCGAGGCCCTCGCGGGCGGCCCTCTTGATCGCCTCGGCGGAGTCGAGCTCCCAGACGCGGCTCGGCTCGACCCCGGCCGCCCGGAGCGCGCGCTCGCCGACCTGGCGGGTGCTCGAGCTGGCCTCGCGGACGAGCAGGGTCTGCGCGACGAGCGCCTCGGCGTCCACCCTTCCGTCGCGCGCGAGGAGGGAGCCCGGCCTGGCGATGCCCACGATCTCGTCGGAGAGGAACGGCTCGAGCTCGAGCCGATCGTCGAGGGCCGTCTCCCCGACCAGCGCGAGGTGGATCCGTCCCGCGAGGAGCCGCTCGACGATCTCGCCGGTGGAGGCGATCTCGACCTCGACCGAGACGTTCGGATGGTCGCGCCGGAAGCACCCGAGCGTGTCCGGGAGCAGGTACACCCCTGGCGTGGTCGATGCCCCGATGTGGATCTTCCCCGACTCGAGCCCGGCGAGCGCGTGCAGCTCCTCCTCCCCCGCGGCGAGGGTGGCGAGCGCCTGGCTGGCGTGCGCGGCGAGCACGCGGCCGGCCTCGGTCAGGCGGCTGCCGCGGCCGTTACGCTCCACGAGCCGCTGGCCGGCGGCTGTCTCGAGGAGTCGCAGGTGCGCGCTCGCGCTCGGCTGGCCGATCCCGACAGCGCGGGCCGCGCCGGAGACGCTTCCCTGCCGTTCGAGCTCGACGAGCAGGCGCAGCCGGGTCGAGTCCCACAGCAGCGAGAGGGAGCTATCGTTAGCGCCGATACTCGTCATCGCCATTTTCGTCTAGCACGATAGGAGGGTACACCGTAGCCTGGCCCTCGAGGATGCTCCTTCGCCCCTTCCTGTTCGAGGACACGGCGTGCGCGAGCTACCTGTTCGGGTGCCTGTCGCGGTCGCGCCTCGCCGTTCTCGATCCCCACGTGGAACTGGTCGAGAGCTACCTCGAGGCGGCCGAGCGCGCCGGCGCGCCGATTGCCGCCGTCTTCGAGACCCACGTCCAGGCGGACCACGTCTCGGGGCTTCCGGCGCTGGTCGAGGCGACGGGCGCGACCGCCTACCTGCCCGCGGGAGCCGGCGTCGAGTTCCCACACACCGCGCTCGCCGACGGCGACGTCGTCGAGCTGGGGAACACGGTCGTGCGGGCTCTGGCAACGCCGGGGCACGCCCCGGCTCATCTCGCCTACGTTGTCGCCGATCGCCGGCGCGGAAGCGAGGAGCCGTGGTTGGTGTTCACGGGCGACTCGCTCCTGGTCGGCGACGCGGGCAGGCCTGACCTGCACGCCTCGGGCGATCCGGGCCCGCTCGCGCGCGAGCAGTTCCGGTCGCTGGGTCACCTGCTCGAGCTTCCCGACCACGTGCTCGTCTACCCCAGCCACTACGGCGGCTCCGTCTGCGGTCGCAGGCTGTCGGCAAACCCGTTCTCGTCGATCGGCTTCGAGCGCCGGCACAACGAGGCGCTCCGATTCGGGGACGAGGAGAGCTTCGCCCGTTCGCTCCTGCTCGACGTCCCGCCCGTGCCGGCCGACCAGGCCGCGATCGTCGCCTCCAACCGGCGCGGAGTCGCACCCGCACGGCAGTGACGGCGGCGCCGGTTCGCCTGGGGTTGCAGGCGAATGCGAGCCAGTTCGCTCTCCTCGTCGGGCTGAACGCGTTCGTCGGGGCGATGGTCGGCCTCGAGCGGAGCGTGCTCCCGCTCGTCGGCGAGGAGGAGTTCGGGCTCGCTTCGAAGACCGCGATTCTCTCCTTCGTCGTCTCCTTCGGGATTGCGAAGGCGCTGGCAAACCTCGCCGCCGGCGGGCTGGCCGAGGGGGTCGGACGGAAGCGACTGCTCGTCCTCGGGTGGCTTCTTGCCCTGCCCGTGCCGCTGCTGATCGCGTTCGCGCCCGGTTGGTGGCTGATCGTCCTCGCCAACGTCTTCCTCGGGCTGAACCAGGGGTTCGCCTGGTCGATGACGGTCGTGATGAAGATCGACCTCGTCGGGCCGATGCGGCGCGGGCTCGCGCTCGGCCTGAACGAGTCGGCCGGCTACCTGGGGGTGGCCGCGACCGCCCTCGCCACCGGAGCGCTCGCCGGCACGTTCGCGCCTCGGACGATCGTCTGGGCCGGGGCGGCCGCGATCGCGGTGGTCGGCACCCTCGTCTCGGTGCTCTTCGTCACGGACACCGGCGTCCACGTCGACGAGGAGCAGCGCCGCCTCGGCGCGCGGACGGCGGGAACGCTTCGACGTGCATTCGCGCGCGGCTCGCTTCACGACCCCGTTCTCCGCGCCTGCTCGCAGGCCGGCCTCGTCAACAACCTGAACGACGCGCTCGCCTGGGGTCTCGCCCCCCTCTATCTGGCCGCCAACGGCGCGAGCCTCCCGGAGATCGGCATCGTCGCCGGCGTCTACCCGGCCGTCTGGGGCGCCGCCCAGATCGTCACCGGCTGGCTCTCCGACCATACGGGCCGAAAGCCCCTCATCGTCCTCGGCATGCTCGTCCAGGCCGGCGCCCTGGCGCTGCTCGTCGGCGGGGGCGGGGCCTTCGCCCCCTCGCTCGTCGCCGCCGTCCTTCTCGGACTCGGCACAGCGCTCGTCTATCCCACGCTCATCGCCGCCGTCTCCGACATCGCCGAACCGGTGGAGCGCGCGCAGCTGGTCGGCGTCTACCGCTTCTGGCGCGACTCCGGTTTCGTCGCCGGCGCCCTCGTCGCCGGGCTGATCGCCGACTGGCTCGGCGCCGGCTGGGCGATCGCGACCGTCGCCGCCCTCACGGCCGCGAGCGGAGCCTGGGTCGCGGTTACGAGCTGGGTCGAGCGACCCCCGGCGCCTCGGCGGACGGCCGCGGATCTCCTCGCCGACGCGCAGCGCCGGATCGCGCCCAGGCTCGAGCCGCACGAGGCGCAGGCGGCGGCGGCGCGGGGCGCGCTCCTGATCGACCTCCGCTCGGTGGACGAGCGCCGTTCGGAAGGCATCGTCCCCGGCTCGCTCCACATTCCCCGCTCGGTCCTCGAGTGGCGCGTCGATCCGAGCTCCGGGTTCACGAACCCGTACGTCGGCGGCCTCGACCGGCACCTCGTGCTCTTCTGCGCCCAGGGGTACTCCTCGAGCCTAGCCGCAGCCAGCGTCCGCGAGCTCGGCTGTCGAAAGGCGACCGACATCGTCGGCGGCTTCGAAGCGTGGAAGGCCCACGGCCTCACCGTGCGCGGCCTCGACGAGCGACGCACCGCGTCTGCTGTCCTTCCAGGCATGGGCCCGCCCGAGCCGCTCGATTCGGACGACGCGCAGCGAGGCGTGGACCTCCGCGCGCTCGCGCATCGTGAGCTGCCGCGACCGCCGGCGAGGGTGCTCGAGGTCGGCTGCGGGCGCGGCGAGCTGGCCGTGGCGCTCGCGGCCGACGGCTACGACGTCGTCGCCGTCGATCCGGAGGCACCCGAAGGCCCGATCTTCCGGCGGACGACGTTCGAGGCGCTCGGAGACGAAGGCGTCTTCGACGGCGCATTCGCCTCCCTCGTGCTCCACCACGTCGAGGACCTCGACGCGGCGCTCGACAAGCTGCGCTCCCTGCTGCGACCGGGAGCGCCGCTCGTCGTGCGCGAGTTCGCGTGGGAGCTCGTCGACGAGCCGACCGCGCGCTGGGACTACGCGCGACACGGCCGGAGAGGCGGCCTCGCCGAGTGGCGCGCCGAGCACGAGGGCCTCCACACCTCCGAGGACCTGCGAGCCGCGCTCGATGCGCGCTTCCGCCGGCGGTCCTTCGCTTGGGGCCCGTACCTCTCCGAGCACGAGCCCTCCGAAGGGGCCGCGGAGGAAGAGCGCGGGCTGAT
>JAICGP010000220.1 GCA_025923055.1 Thermoleophilia bacterium | reverse complement strand
TCGACGTCGCCCTCGACCTGCTCCTCGCCGAGGGCCTGTTGGCCGTCCACGAGCGCCACGTGCGCCTCGGGCGCGCCGCGCGGGCGGGCGTCCGTGCCATGGGCCTCGAGCTCTTCTCGCCCGACGAGGACCGGGCCGCCGTCGTGACCGCCATCAGGATGCCGGCGGACGTGGACGGCCAGGCGGTCGTCGCCGGCATGCGCGAGCGCTCCGGCGTGACCGTGATCGGCGGGCAGGGCGAGCTCCGCGGCAAGATCGTGCGCTTCGGGCACATCGGCTACGTGGACGTCAACGACGTCGTCGTCGCGCTCGCCGCGCTCGAGCGCGAGCTCGCCGATTCGGGCGCCGACGTCGAGCGGGGCGCGGCGGTGCCCGCCGCGCTCGAGGCGTTCGCCGAGCCAGTCGCAGCGTGAAGGTCCTCGTCCGCGAGCCGATCGCGGAGGCGGGGATCGATCTCCTTCGCGCCCGCTTCGAGGTCGACGTGGAGACCGACGGCGACCTCGCCGCGCGGATCGCCGACTACGACGCGATCATCATCCGCAGCGGCACCCGGCTGACGGCCGACCTGATCGAGAGGGGCACGCGCCTGAAGGTGATCGGGCGCGCGGGCGTCGGCGTCGACAACGTCGACGTCGAGGCGGCGTCGAAGCGGGGGATCGTCGTCGCCAACGCGCCCCAGTCGACCGTCATCTCGGCCGCGGAGCACACGATCGGGCTCCTGCTCGCCCTCACTCGCAGGATCCCGCAGGCACACGCAGCGCTCAAGGAGGGCCGCTGGGACCGGAGCAGCTTCGGAGGCCTCGAGCTCGCGGACAAGACGCTCGGCCTCGTCGGCTTCGGGCGCATCGGCCAGCAGGTCGCGCGGCGGGCGCGCGGGCTCGAGATGCGCGTCCTGGCCTACGACCCCTACGTCGCCGGCGAGCGCTTCCGCGAGCTCGGCGCCCGGCGCGCCGAGTCGCTCGAGGAGCTGCTCGCCGCGGCGGACTTCGTCTCCCTGCACGCGACGCTCACGCCGGAGTCACGCGGGCTCATCGGCCGCGACGAGCTCGCGCGGATGAAGGACGGCGTCCGCATCGTCAACGTGGCGCGCGGCGAGCTCCTCGACGAGGACGCGCTCCTTGCCGCGCTGGAGAGCGGCGAGGTCGCCGGCGCCGCGCTCGACGTCTTCTCGGAGGAGCCGTACGCCGGCCCGCTGCTCGGCCTCGAGAACGTCGTCGTCACGCCGCACCTCGCCGCCTCGACGCACGAGGCGCAGGACCGCGCCGGGCTGATCGTGGCCGAGCAGGTGGCCGCCGCCCTCGAGGGCGGCGTCGTCACGAACGCCGTCAACGTGCCCTCGGTCGCCGCCGAGGACCTCGACGTGCTCGGCCCGTACCTCCCGCTCGCGGCGCAGCTCGGCGCCCTCGCCATCGAGCTGGCGGGCGGCAGCGCGGAACGCCTCGACCTCCGCTACCTCGGCGAGCTGGCAGAGCGCGACACCCGCCTGCTAACCGTCGCCGCGCTCGACGGCGCCTTCCAGGGCCGCGTCGAGGAGCCGGTCAACTACGTGAACGCGCCCCTCGTCGCCCGGGCGCGCGGCATGGAGGTGCGCGAGGAGCGGCGGCGGGCGTCGCGCGACTTCCGCAGCCTTATGACGGTGACCGCCGTCGCGGGCGGCCGCGAGTTCGCCGTGGCGGGCGCCGTCATGGGCCGCGAGCACGAGCCGCGGCTCGTGCGCGCGCTCGGCTACGAGGTGGAGATCGCGCTCCAACCGCTGATGCTCTTCGTCGTGAACGACGACCGGCCCGGCATGATCGGCCGCATCGGGACGATCCTCGGCGAGGCGGGCGTCAACATCGCCAACATGGCCGTCTCCCGGAACCGGCCCGAGGACCGGGCCCTCATGGTCCTCGCCCTCGACGACCCGATCCCGCCGGAGGTCCTCGACCTCATCGCCGCCGAGCCGGGCCTCCTCGACCCGCGGGCGATCGCGTTCGAGCGGGGCCGTGGGAGCTGACTGGCCGGAGCCGGTCGAGCGCGTCGCCCGGGTGCTGCGCGAGAGCCGGGTCGAGGCGCGCATCGAGCAGTTCCACGAGGGCACGCCGACGGCCGCGGACGCGGCGAGGGCGACGGGCGCCCCCGTCGAGCGGATCGTCAAGTCGCTCGTCTTCTCGTGCGACGGGCGGGCGATCGTGGTCATGGTGCCCGGCGACCGCCGCGTGGACACCGCCAAGGTCGGCTCGTCCGTCGGCTGCGAGCGGCTCAAGGCGGTCGGCGCGGACGCGGTCGAGCGGCTCACCGGGTTCCCGGCCGGCGGCGTGGCGCCCTTCCCGCTCCCGGGGATCCAGACGGTGCTCATCGACCGGTCGCTGCTGGCGCACGAGGTCGTCTGGGCCGGCGCCGGCTCCGCCCGCCACATGGTCGCCCTGGCGCCCGCCGACCTCGCCCGCCTCGCGCGCGCGAGGCCGGTCGAGGCCGCCGTGGAGTAACCTTCGGGCGTGCGCGAGACCGAGAAGATCTGGATGAACGGCGAGCTCGTCGACTGGGCGGACGCCAAGGTCCACGTCGGCGCGCACGGTCTCCACTACGGCTCGGGCGTCTTCGAGGGAATCCGCTGCTACGAGACGGACGCCGGGCCGGGGGTGTTCCGTCTCACCGACCACCTGGAGCGGCTCCATCAGTCCGCGCGCCTGCTGCACATGGAGCTCCCCTACGGCGTGGACGAGCTGCGGAGCGCCTGCCACGAGCTGATCGGCCGCAACGGGCTCACCGAGTGCTACCTCCGCCCGATCGCGTTCTACGGCTACGGCGAGCTCGGCGTCCACCCGGGGACGAACCCGGTCGACGTCGCGATCATGTCCTGGCCCTGGGGCGCCTACCTCGGCGAGGACGCGCTCGAGAAGGGGATCCGGGCGAAGGTCGCCTCCTGGAAGCGGGTCGGGCCGAACACGATCCCGCACGTCGCCAAGGCGACGGGGATCTACCTCAACTCGATGCTCGCCGTCATCGAGGCGACGCGGGCGGGCTACGAGGAGGCGATCCTCCTCACCGACGACGGCTTCGTCGCCGACGGCTCCGGGGAGAACATCTTCGTCGTCAAGGACGAGGTCATCTCGACGCCCGACCTCTCGGCCTCGATCCTGCCCGGGATCACGCGCCACGCCGTCGTCGAGATCGCGCAGACGCTCGGGTACGCCGTGCACGAGCGCCAGCTGATCCGCTCCGACCTCTACGTGTCCGACGAGGTCTTCATGTGTGGCACAGCGGCCGAGGTGACGCCGGTGCGGTCGGTGGACGACCACGAGATCGGCGCCCCCGGAGCGGTGACGAAGGCGATCCAGGACGTCTTCTTCGCCGCGGTACGTGGACGGGACGAGCGCTTCGCGCGTTGGCTCGAGTACGCCGAGCGGACGCCGGCGGCCCCGGGCTCCTGAGTTGAGCCGGCCCATTCCTCTCTCCGCGCCGTGGATCGACGGGCGGGAGGAGGAGCTGGTGCTCGAGACGCTCCGCTCCGGGCGTCTCTCGCTCGGCCCGATGGTCGACCGCTTCGAGGCGGCGCTCGCCGAGCGGACCGGGGCGGCACGGGTCGCCGCTGTGTCGAGCGGCACCGCCGGGCTCCACCTCTGCATGCGCCTGGCCGGCGTCGGCCCCGGCGACGAGGTGATCACGACGCCCTTCTCGTTCGTCGCCTCGGCCAACTGCGTGCTCTACGAGGGCGGGACGCCCGTCTTCGCCGACGTCGATCCCCGCACGCTGAACCTCGACCCGAACGCGGTGGAGGCGGCCGTGACCCCGAAGACGAAGGCGATCCTACCCGTGCACATCTTCGGCTACCCGGCGGAGCTGGCCGAGCTGGAGGCGGTGGGGGAGCGCCACGGCCTGGCGATCGTCGAGGACGCCTGCCAGGCGCTCGGGGCCGAGTACCGCGGGAGACCGGTCGGCTCGTTCGGGGACCCGGCCGTGTTCGCCTTCTATCCGAACAAGCAGATGACGACGGGGGAAGGGGGCGCAGTCGCCGTCGCCTCGGAGAAGGAGTGGGAGCTCCTGAAGAGCCTCTCCAACCAGGGGCGCAGCGACTCCGGCGAGTGGCTGACGCACTCCCGGCTGGGCTACAACTACCGCCTCGACGACCTCTCGGCGGCGCTCGGGCTCGCGCAGCTCGAGCGGCTCGACGAGCTCCTCGCCGGCCGCTCGGACGTGGCGGCGCGCTACGCCGACCTGCTCGCGCCGCTCGACGCCGTCGACGCGCCGCTGCCCGACGACGAGGACCATGCGCG
>JAICGP010000219.1 GCA_025923055.1 Thermoleophilia bacterium | reverse complement strand
GAGGTCGCGCAGGATCAGCGTCGCGTCGCGGCCGCCGGGGCGCTCGACATCGCCGAACTCGCGCCGCACGCGCCCGAGCCGGAAGAGGCTGCGCGCCCGCTCGAGGGCGTACTCGGCCTCGCTCAGCCGCCCGGCGGCGAGTGCCCGGGAGAGGCCGTCGGCGGCCGCGGGGGCGAGGCCGGGCAGCGCCCGGGGCGGAGGCTGCGCGCCCGCCGAGGCCGCAAGGACGAGCGCCGCCGCGGCGAGACCGGCCGCGAGGCCGAGCGTCGCTCTCACCGCTGACCCCGTCGGCTGCATCGCGTCCGTGCCACTCTAGTCCACGGATCGGATCCGGCCTAGGCGGGCGATAGACTCGTCCGCGTGAGCGTGGCGGAGCGCGTCGTTCCCGAGAGCCGGACGATCGAGGTCCTCGACCACGGCTTCGTCCGCCTGGACGAGGCGATGGCGGACGACCTCTCGGTCGTCAACGCCGCCCGGGTCAGCTTCGCCCGGCGGAAGGATGAGATGGACGACGCCGACCGCGGCCTCATCCGCTTCCTCCTTCGCGAGAGGCACGGCTGCTACGACGACGCGACGGAGGTGCTGACGGACACCGGCTGGAAGCGGTGGCCGGACGTCTCGGGCGACGAGCTCTTCGCGACGCGGACCGGAAGCGGGCTCCTCGAGTACCAACCGGCGTTGCGCCTCGTGCGCAAGGAGTACCGAGGTCACATGGTCGGGTTCAAGGGGATCAGCGTCGATCTCAGCGTGACGCCGGACCATCGAGTTCTCGCGGCAGGGATGACGACGCTCGCGGGCCGGCGGAATCCATCCTTCTCCCTTCGTCCCGCGCATTCGGTTCTGTGGCGTGCCCATCGCCATGTGAGCACCGCGACCTGGCACGCGCCACGGCCGGCCTGCATCGAAATCGGAGGCGCTCGCGTGGATGCTGAGCCCTTCCTGCGGCTCGTCGGTTTCTTCCTCGGAGACGGCGATCTCCCGCAAGCGAACGCGATCTGCTTCAACCTGAGGAAGGAGCGCGAGATCGCGTACCTGCACCGCGTCGCCGCCGAGGCCGGCTTCGAGATCAGGCGTTGGGGCGAGACGTACGCAGTGGCGATCGGCCCAGCGCTTCGCGAGCTGTTCGCGCGCTGCTACGAGGAGCGGGAGAAGGTCGTCCCCCGCGAGCTCTTGAGCCTCGGGCCGGGTCTGCTCGGTTGCCTCCTCGAGGGGCTGCTCGAGTCGGACGGCTCACGTTTCCAGCGCGCGAGCGGTACCGAGCGGCAGACGTTCTACACGACGAGTCGAACGCTCGCCGACCAGGTCCAAGAGCTGGCGCTCAAAGTGGGGCGGAGCGCGAGCGTGCGGCCGCATCGGCACGTTCCCGGCGACGGTCACTACGGACGCAAGGATCGCTGGCGCGTCACCATCTACGCGGCCCGAAACTCTCGTCCGGCACTGTGTCGGACCCGGGCCGAAGCTTCCGAGCAGATGGGCATCGACCGCTACGACGGCCTGATCCACTGCGTGGAGGTTCCGAACGGCACGCTCTACGTGCGACGCAACGGCTACGCGGTCTGGTCCGGAAACACGCCTTTCGAGCACAACGCGTTCCGCTTCCACGTCCGCGCCCCGATCTTCGTCGCGCGCGAGTGGTTCCGGCACCGGGTGGGGTCGTTCAACGAGTTCAGCATGCGCTACGCGAAGGCGACCGACGACTTCTACGTTCCGGCGGCCGAGGACGTCCGCTCCCAGGTGGGGAAGCCCGGCGCGTACTCCTTCGAGCCGGTCGACCCGGAGCTCGCCGAGGCGGCGCGCGACGAGCTCCGCGCCGTCTACGAGACCGCCTACGCCGCGTACGAGCGTCTCGTCGAGCAGGGCGTCGCGCGCGAGCTCGCCCGCTCGGTCATCCCCGTCGGCGCCTACACGGAGTTCTTCTGGACGGTGAACGCGCGCTCGCTCATGAACTTCGTCGCGCTGCGCGCGTCGGAGACGGCCCAGCGCGAGATCCGCCGCTACGCGGACGCGTGCGAGCGGTTTCTCGCGGAGGAGATGCCGGTCACGCACGCGGCCTTCGTAGACGCCGGTCGCGTCGCGCCCTGAGGCGCTCGCCTCGCCGCTAGGCCGCGTCGATCTCGGCCCGCAAGAGCGGCGGCGGGTGGTCGTTCGGGTGGCCGGTGGAGACCGCCCACGCCTCGAAGTCGCGGATGTCGTAGGAGACGCTCATGCGGATGGTCGTCTCGCCCTCGCCGACGGAGAAGTAGCCGCAGGTCGCGGCCCACTCGCCCTCGTCGGCGAGCCAGAGCGCGTAGAACTCGTCCGACTCGAGCGGCTCGAGGCCCGAGACCTCGAGGACGAGCTCCATGTTGCCGCTCTCCTCGTCGACCTCGCCGACCCGCACGACCGCGCTCGCGGCGGGAGCGTTCTCCGTGCTCTCCAGGACGACGCTCCAGGCCTCCTCGAACCCGTCGTCCTCCGTCCAGCGGCCGAGGCCGAAGGCGAGCGCGGCGACGAGCGCCGCGAACGCGAGCGTGAGGCCGAGGCGCCGGCGCCGGCTGGGAAGCCTGGGCGCGGAGACCTGCTCGACGGCGTGCGTCAGCGAGAGAGGTACCTCGTGGGGAGGCGGGGGCACCCGGCGCAGGAGTCCGTCGACCTCGCGCAGGCGCGCGAGCTCCTCGTCGGGCACGTCGCCGCCGACGAGCTCGTGCAGCTCGGGAGGCTCCTTCACGGTCTCACCTCCTCGAGCAGGCCCGCCAGGCGGGCGAGGCCGGTGCGCGTCCGCGTCTTCACGGTGCCGAGGGGCACGTCGAGGTAGCTGGCGATCTCGGTCTGGGAGAGGCCGCTCCAGTAGGCGAGCTCGAGCACGGCACGCTCGCGCTCCGGCAGCTGCTCGAGCGCCGCATGGACGCGCCAGGCGAGCCAGGCACCCTCCGCCCGCTCGTCGGGACCGGCCTCCGCCGACGCCTCCTCGGGCACCTCGACTGCCGGCTCGCGCCGCTGCCGCGCCCGGTCGATGATCGCGTGGCGGGCGACGGCGTAGAGCCACGCCGAGGCCGACCCGCGGTCGGCCTTGTAGCTGCGGGCGGAGCGCCAGACGGCGGCGAACGTCTCCTGCGCTGCCTCCTCCGCCCGGCCGTTGTCGCCGAGCTGTCGCAGCGCCATGGCGAGCACGGGCCTGGCGAAGCGGCGGTAGAGCTCCGTGAAGGCGTCACGGTCGCCGCCCGCGACGCGTTCGATCAGATGGGAGTCGCTCTCGGCAGTCGCCACGACCGCAGACATACTGCCACCGATACGGATCTGCGCCTGCTCCGGATTCGGCGTGGCCCTCAGCGCAGGAGACGGCCGCCGTCGACGACGAGCGACGTCCCGGTCACGAAGGAGGCGCCGACCAGGTATGCGACCGCCTCGGCGACGTCCTCCGGGGCGCCGACGCGGCCGAGCAGGGTCTCCGCCGCGCGCCGCTCCTCCTGGCCGGGGAGGACGGCAACGGGCCCGGGTGCGACGCCGCAGACGCGCACGTCCGGGGCGAGCGCGCGGGCGAGCACCTTCGTGAGCATCGCCTGGGCGGCCTTCGCCGCGCAGTGGGGGGCGAAGGACGGCCACGGCTGGTACGCGGCGACGTCCTCGACGAGGACGAGCAGGCCGATGCTCGAGGCGCGCAGGTGGGGCGCTGCGGCCTGGGCGACGAAGAAGCTGCCCTTCGCGGTGGCGCCGAAGGCGGCGTCCCAGTCCTCCTCGAGCACGTCGTCCACTGCCCGCGGGACGAACCCGTCCGAGGCGGCGTGCACGACGAGGTCGAGCCCGCCGAGCTCGGAGGCCGTCCGCTCGACGAGCGCGTGGGCCGCCGAGGCGGACGAGAGGTCGCCCTCCGCACGGCCGGCGGCGAGCACGCGGAACCCGTCGGCCTCGAGGCGCGCGGCGACCGCGCGCCCGACGCGGCCGGTCCCGCCGGTGACGAGGGCAGCGCGGGTTTCCGCCATCCGGGGAACGATAAGCTGCCGCGCGCACAACCGAGACCATGAAAGAGGTGACATGGCGACCCTGGCTTTCAACCGCGAGGAGATCGCGGCGCGCGAGCTGAAGCCCGTGCTGCTCGAGATGGACGGCATCTCCCGCGCGTCCGTCGAGGCCCACTACAAGCTCTACCAGGGCTACGTGGCGAAGCGGAACGAGATCCTCGCGCGCCTGGGCGAGATCGACCCGGCGGCGGCGAACCAGGTCTACTCCGAGGTCCGCGCGCTCAAGGTCGAGCTCTCCTTCGCCGTCGGCGGCGTCAAGAACCACGAG
>JAICGP010000218.1 GCA_025923055.1 Thermoleophilia bacterium | reverse complement strand
GGAGACGAAGCTGATCGCCATGGAGATCGCCCCCTTCGAGGCGACCCCCGACAAGGGCGAGGTGCGCCTGCGCCTCGACGCGCGCCGGGCGCCCGCCGGGACGATCCGCGAGCTCGCCGACGTCGTGCGGAGCTTCCCCGGGGAGGCCGAGGTCGTGCTCGAGCTGGAGACGTCGGTGGGCCCGCAGACGTACGCCTTCGGCCCGGGCTTCCGCGTCCGCCCCGAGCCGGACTTCTACGCCGAGGTGAAGGCGCTCCTCGGCGAGGCCGCGATCCGCTAGCCGATCGCCGTCCTCCCGCGGCGTGAGGACGGTGGGCGCGGCGCCGTCCCTTCCGGCCACGGCGGTGCCTGACCCCGTCATGCCCGCCGCAGGCATGCCCCGGCGGGACGGCGGGGCGCGGCGCGTCGGGAGGCCGGGCGGCGGCCTCTCCGCCCGACGGGAACTCGGCTCGCCGCCCGGCCTGGAGCTCCTGCTGCGGGCTCCGAGCACGTCCCCTCCGGACACGACGGGGCCTGACCCCGGCATGACCGTGGCGGACGGGTCCGACACGGTGACCCGGAGGCGCCGGGGCTCGGGCTCTGTCGCTAGCGGCTCGGGGCGACGGCCGGGCGGCGCTTCTCGCGCCGGTCGCTGAGGGCCTGCCGGACGCGGGCCAGCCTGCCGGGCTCCGGGAGGCGGCTGTCGGGCTCGGCGTCGCGTGCGGCGGGGCCGGCGTCGGCCCGGCCGCCCAGGAGCGAGCCGAGGACGGCGACCGGGTGCAACTCGAGCGCGTGAGGTGTGCGGCGTTCCATGTGCACACGACGGTGCGGCGACAGAGAATCTTCCCGGCCCTCGACGAGCGGCCTGAGCGCGGTTCCCCCGCCTGGGGGACAACCGCCGATGCATGAGAACCGAACACAGAGGTACTAGAGCGAAGGGAACGCGATGCCTGCGGTCGAACTCGAACTCCAACTCGACGCCGAAGCGGAGCTCGTCCTGTCCTGGCGGACGGAGGAGCTGGAGCGGGCCGGCTACGCCCCCGCCGAGGCGCGGCAGCTCGCCGAGCTGGGCCACGTCGACCTCCACCTGGCGACGGGCCTGCTGAGGCGCGGCTGCGACTCCGAGCTGGCGCTTCGCATCCTTCTTTAGGACGGCTTGGCGAAACAGGCGTTGTGCCGCAGAGCTGCGCTGCCCGCCCCGATGCGCCGGCCTCCGGAACGCCGACAGCCCCGACTATCGGCGTCCCCTGCGTCCTCGCCTCGGAACGACCATCGCGCCCCTGCGACGAACGACGTTCCGCCAATCCATCCTGGCCCCGTCCCTTCGCCGGAAAGGCCGCGGGCGAGTCGCTAGGCTCTCGCGCGTGACCGCCCTGGGACCCCTCCTCGGCTCGATCCCGAGCCCGTCGAGCGGCGAGATCGACCTCGGCCCGGTGCAGATCCACGCCTACGGCCTTATGCTCCTGCTCGGGATCGTCGCGGCGACGGTCCTCACGGGACGGCGCTGGGCCGGCCGCTGGGCCTTCTGGCGCGACCCGCGCGGCGACCTCGTCTTCAGGGTGGCCATGTGGGGCGTGCTCGGGGGGATCGTCGGCGCCCGCCTCTACCACGTCGTCACGAGCTGGAGCACCGTTGACGGGGAGTGGTGGGAGCCCTTCGCCGTCTGGGAGGGCGGCCTCGGGGTCTGGGGCGGGATCGCGTGCGGCGTGCTCGCCGGGGCCTGGGTCGTCCACCGCGCCGGCGAGAGCGTGCTCGCCTTCATGGACGCGGCCGCCCCCGGCCTCCTGCTCGCCCAGGCGATCGGCCGGTGGGGGAACTACTTCAACCAGGAGCTCTTCGGGAAGCCGACCGACCGGCCCTGGGGCCTGGAGATCGACGTCGGCAACCTGCCGCAGGGCTACGAGCCCGGCACGACATTTCACCCGACGTTCCTCTACGAGTCGCTCTGGGCGTTCCTCGGCGTCGTCGTGCTCCTCCTCGTCGACCGCTGGGTGCGGATCCGGCCGCCCGGCCTCTTCTGCCTCTACGTCGCCTGGTACACGTTCGGCCGCTTCTTCATGGAGCTCCTGCGCATCGACCAGTCGCACGAATGGCTCGGGCTCCGCCTCAACGCCTGGGTCTCGATCGGCGTCTTCGCGCTCTCGCTGCTCGCGTTCGTGTGGTCGCAGCGGCGCCGGGAGCGGGAGCGCCCGCGGGAGGCGGCGCCGCCGCCACCGCCGCCCGAAGGGCCGAAGATGGCGGTCCCCAAGGGACGCATCCGGTAGCGCCGCTAGCATCGCGCGGCATGGCGGTCGCCGTGCGCGAGCTACCCCTCGACCTCGACGCGTTCGAGGGCCCCTTCGACCTGCTGCTCACGCTCGTCCTCCGCGAGGAGCTCGAGCTCCGCGACGTCGACGTCGCCGAGATCGTGGTCGCGTTCGTCGAGCGGCTGGCCGAGCGGCAGGCGCTCGACCTCGAGGCCTGCGGCGAGTTCCTCGTGCTCGCGGCCGCGCTCCTCGAGCTGAAGGCGCGCGGCCTCTTCCCCGACGAGGAGCTCGACCTCGAGGGGCTCGACCCCGAGGAGGCGGCGGAGGAGCTCGCCGAGCGCCTCGCCGCCTACCGGCGCTTCCGGGCCGCCGCGGGCTGGCTCGAGGAGCGCCTGGAGGCCGAGTCCGACCGCTTCTTCCGCCTCGGCCCCGCACCGCTGGCGCCCGTTCCGGCCAGGCCGGTCGCGAGGCAGGAGCCGGCGCAGCTCGCCGGGGCACTCCGGGCGCTCGCGGCGGCGCGCCCCGAGCCCTCGCTCGGGCACCTCGTCCTCACCTACCCGCCCGTGTCGCGCTTCCTCGACCGCTTTCGCGACCTCCTCTCCTCGCGGGGCCGCTTCGCCTTCGACCGCGAGGTCGACCGCCTCTCTCGGATCGAGCAGATCGTCGCGTTCCTCGCCCTCCTCGAGCTGCGCAAGCAGGGCGAGGCGCAGATCGCGCAGGCGGGGCCGTTCGAGCCGATCACCGTATGGAACGCCTCCGCCTCGTAGAGAACCCGGTCGACCGGCTCGCCCGGACGGTCGAGGCGCTGCTCGTCATCGCCTCGAAGCCGCTCTCCGTCGAGGAGCTCGCGGCCGCCTGCGAGGAGGAAGCCGAGCGCGTCGAGACGGCCCTCGGACTGGTGGCGAGCCGCTTCCGCGAGGGCCGGAGCGGCGTCGTCCTCGAGCACGTGGCCGGCGGCTACGCCTTCAGGGCGGCACGCGAGGCCGCCGACGCGTGCGCCCGCCTCGTGGAGCGGCCCATCCAGCGCGGCCTCTCGCAGGCGGCGCTCGAGACGCTCGCAGTCGTCGCCTACCTCGGGCCGGTGAGCCGGCCGGAGATCGCCCGCATCCGCGGCGTCGCCGCCGACTCGGCCGTCGCGGGGCTCGTCGAGCGCGGGCTGATCGGGGAGGCGGGGCGCGCCCGCGACGGCGGCGCCGTCCGCTACGAGACGACGCCGCTCTTCGAGCGGGTCTTCGGCCTCGCCGACCGCTCGGAGCTCCCCGACCTCGACGCGCTCGCGGGCGACGTCGAGGAGCTGCGCTCGCGCCTCGAGGACGTCGCGGCGCGCCGCGGCGCGTAGCCGGGCCGCCGCGGGACGGCTGCTAGTCTTTGGAGGACGAGCCGAATCTTCTCCTCGTTTGGCCAGCCATCGACGACGGGGATCGAGGATGCGGATGCAGCAGGCAAACGAAGACGATGGAGCGCGGCCGGGCGACGGGCAGCAGCCGGCGCCGCGGAATGTGGTGGCCAGCGGCCGGATCGAGAGCAAGCTCGGCCTGGCGCCGAGCGAGCATCGAAGCAGCAAGCCGTTCGGGGACGACCTGCCGCCGCCGGCGAAGCGGGCGCGTCTTCGCCGTCACGGCTCGAGTGTGAGGAAGTAGCAGGCCTCTCCTCGGGAGGCCGTCGCCGTCCCGCGCGGCGCGGTGGCCGCTCAGCTCAGGCGGACGATCTTCTCGGCCTCCTCGCGCGTGAAGGCCCGCAGCGTCTCGGTCGTCACCTGGCCGTGCTTGGCGACCTCGATCAGGACCTGGTAGGCGGTCTCGTCGTCGGGCGCCTCGAAGATCTCCACGACGTCGTAGCGGCCGAGCGTCACGTACGCGGCCAGAAGGCGCCCGCCGCGCTGCTCGATCGCGCGCTCGGCCTCTTCGACCCGGTCTCGCCAGGCGGGGATGCCGCCCAGGCCCGCCGACGTGAACTTCATCAGCGTGATGTAGACCGGCACGCGGGGCATCATGACCGGTAGCGGCCGGGAGTGAGCGAGGACCGATAATCGAAGGATGCGCCTGAACGCCTACCTGGCCCGGGCCGGCGTCG
>JAICGP010000217.1 GCA_025923055.1 Thermoleophilia bacterium | reverse complement strand
CTGCCGTTCCGGCGCCGGTCGGGGCCGGTGCGGCGGTCGACGATCACCTCGACGTTCGGGTTGTCGCGGTAGTACTCGACGAGCCTGTCGTAGAGCTCGGCCTCGAGCTCGGGCGGGATGACGCAGTAGATCATCGTTCCGGTCTCTATCGGCACGGAAGGCCTCTCCCTACACCCGAGGGATGTCCGGCGAGACGCGCCCGTCGGCGCCGAGGTGCCCGTTCCAGCGCGCGAAGCGGGGATCGAGGTCGTCGAGCTCGTAGCCGCGCTCGGCGAGTCGGACCGCCTGGCCCGCGTCCGGCGACACGCGGTACTGGTACCACGAGATGTCCCACGCGATCGTGACGACGACCTCGGGGTTGACTCCGGAGAACGGGAGGAGGCTCACCCGCGCATCCCCGAGGCTCTTGGCGATCCCGGCGATCGTCCGCCGGTAGGCGCTCTCGTTGAAGAGCTCGGCCGCCTCGACCATCGCCTGCTCCTCGCCGGAGAGGCGGCGCAGCATCGGCTCCGGCATCGTGGGCTCGGGCTCCGCCCTGCGGGCCTCGAGGAACCCGGCGAGCCCGCCGAAGCGACGGCGGCGGCGCGTCTCGGAGACGATGGGCGTCGTCGGGCTCCCTTCCTTGATCCATCCATGCTCGTCCGCCGTAGCCGTGCAGAGCGCGCAGACGTCCACCCAGTCGTCGCCGCCGGGCGTGAAGCGCACCGCCCGCTCGCCCATCAGCAGCGTCCGGTGGCAGATCGCACACGTCCGGAGAACGTCCTGCTTGCGGACGACGCTCACAGGTCAGCACCTGGCCTGTGAGCGTGTGGAGGCTGTGTGAGGGACCCGGGAGGTTCCCTCACGGCATCGAAGGAGGGGGCCCGTGGGGGAAACATGGTTTCCCCCACGGGAGCGAGCCAAAGGCGAGCGACGCTCATGAGGCTCTCGCCTCCTCGCGCTCGCGCTTCGCCTCTTCGACGAGCCGTTGCGCGATGTGCCCCGGCACCTCCTCGTAACGCAGGAAGGCGAGCGTGTAGTCGCCCCTGCCGCCGGTCAGCGACGTGAGCGACTGCGAGTAGGTGAGCACCTCGCTCATCGGCACCTCGGCCTTGATCGCCGTCATGCCGACGCCCGACGGCTCCATCCCGTGCAGCCGGCCGCGGCGCGAGTTGAGGTCGCCGTTGACGGCGCCGACCGTGTCGTCCGGCACGACCGCCTCCAGGGACATGATCGGCTCGAGCAGCACCGGATCGGCCTTCTCGTAGGCGCTCTTGAACGCCATCGAGCCCGCGATCTTGAACGCCATCTCCGAGGAGTCGACCGAGTGGTAGGAGCCGTCGACGAGCAGGACGCGGACGCCCGTCACCGGCGCGCCGGCGAGCTCGCCGGTCGTCATCGCCTCCTGGATGCCCTTGTCGACGGCGGGTCGGAAGCTCTGCGGGATGACGCCGCCCACGATCTTGTCGACGAACTCGTAGCCCTCGTGCCCGGGCAGGGGCTCGAGGACGATGTGGCAGTCCCCGAACTGCCCGCGGCCGCCGGTCTGCTTCTTGTAGCGGCCCTGGGAGCGCGACTCCTTGCGGATCGTCTCGAGGTACGGGACGCGCGGCTGGTGGAGCTCCACCTCGACGCCGAAGCGCCGCTTCAGCCGGTCGACGGCGACCTCGACGTGGATCTGCGAGAGGCCGCCCAGGAGCTGCTCGCCGGTCTGCTCGTCGCGGCGGAGCGTCAGCGTCGGATCCTCCTCGGCCAGGCGCCGGAGGGCGGCCGCCATCTTCTCCTCGTCGCCCTTGGCCTTCGGAGTGATCGCGAAGCTCATCACGGGCTGAGGGAAGCTGAGCGGCTGCAGCTCGACCGGCTTGTCCTCGCTCAGGAGGAGGTCGCCGGTGAGCGTGTCCTTCAGCTTGGCGACCGCCCCGATGTCCCCCTCGGGGAACCCGTCCGCCTGCTCGTGGTCCTTGCCCTGCAGGAGCAGGAGCGCGCCGAGGCGCTCCTTGCCGTGGGTGCGCGAGTTGACGACGCTCGAGTCGGAGGTGAGCGTCCCTGCGAGCACCCGGAAGACGTTGATGCGCCCTGCGAACGGGTCGGCGACGGTCTTGAAGACGAACGCGGCCGGCCCCGCCCCGTCGACGGCCGCCTCGAGCGGCTTCTTCACGGGCGAGGGGATGCCCTCGACGAGCAGGTCGAGGAGCCCGGTCGTGCCGAGGTTCTTGGTCGGGACGCCGCACGCGACCGGGAAGAGCTCTCCGGCGACGACGGCGTTCTTGAGCGCGGCCGCGAGCTCCTCGCCGGACACCTCGCCCTCCTCGAGGTAGCGCTCCATGAGCGCCTCGTCCGTCTCGACCACCGAGTCGACGAGCTGCTCGCGGTACTCGGCCGCCTGCGCCGCCACCTCCTCCGGGATGTCGACGGGCTTCGACTCGCGCTCGCCGCCGGGATCCAGGTACGCGCGCATGTGGAAGAGGTCGACGATGCCCTTCAGCTCGTGCTCGTGACCGATCGGGATCTGGACCGCGACGCAGCGGTCGGAGAGCTGGCTCCGGAGGCCCTCGAGCGCGGCGAAGAAGTCCGCGCGCTCGCGGTCGAGCATCGTCACGAAGACGACGCGGCAGAGGCCCAGGTTGTCGCAGCGCTCCCAGAGGCGGGTCGTCTGCACCTCGACCCCGTTGACGCCGTTGACGGCCATGAGCGCACCCTCGACGACGCGCAGCGAGGCGAGCGTGTCCGCCTGGAAGCCGGGGTCGCCCGGCGTGTCGACGAGGTTGATCTTCCGGCCCTGCCATTCGAGGTGGCAGACGGACGCGGCGAGCGACATCTGGCGCCGCTGCTCGTCCTCGTCCCAGTCCGAGATCGTCGTCGAAGCCTCGACCGAGCCGAGGCGGTTCGTGGCGCCCGCCTGGAAGAGCATCGCCTCGACGAGCGAGGTCTTCCCGGTGCCCCGATGGCCGACGACGGCGACGTTCCGGATCTTGCTCGGCTCGAAGGCTGGCACGGTGGGCGAGTTTACCCGCTACGAGCAGGGAAGCAGCCGAGCCGTCTCAGTCGTGCGTGGTGCGCCCGTTCGAGGACGAGAGGCGCGCCTTGAGACGCAGGATCGCCTTCGTGTGGAGCTGGGAGACGCGCGACTCCGTCACCCCGAGGACCTCGCCGATCTCGCGCAGCGTCAGCTCCTCGTAGTAGTAGAGCGTGACGACGAGCTTCTCGCGCTCGGGCAGGCGCGCGATCGCCTCGCCGAGCGCCTCCCGTAGCTCCGTGTGCGCCATCGCCGACTGGGGCTCGGCGGCCTGCGGGTCCTCGATAGTGTCGATGAGAGCGACCGGGTCGCCGCCCGAGCTGGAGCTGGCCCAGAGCTCGTCGAGCGCGGCGATCGACGTCCGCGAGATCTCGAGGAGGGACTCCTGGAACTCCTCCTCGGTGATCCCGAGCGCACGCGCGATCTCCTCGTCGGTCGGCGCCCGGGTCAGCTTCGCCTCGAGCGAGGCGATCGTCCGCTCGATGTCGCGCGCACGCGCGCGGACGGAGCGCGGCACCCAGTCCATCGAGCGCAGCTCGTCGATGATGGACCCCTTGATGCGGGCGATCGCGTACGTCTCGAACTTGATGTCGCGGTCGGGGTCGAACCGCTCGATGGCGCCGATCAGCCCGAGGAGCCCGTAGGAGACGAGGTCGCCCTCCTCCACGTGCGCCGGCAGCCCGCTCCCCAGCCGCCCGGCCACGTACTTGACGAGCGGCGCGTAGGTGAGAATGAGCCGGTCGCGCAGCGTCCGGTCGCCCGTGCGCTTGAACTGCTGCCAGAGCGCCTGGGTGTCGTCGGTCCGCTCGACCATCGCAGGGAGGATACGGTGCGCGGCGGCCTTCGCGGCTGCGACCGTCTAGCGAAGCATCCGGAAGGCCGACTCGCCCATCCAGACCGCGAGGACGCCGGCGGCGACCGCGATCACCCAGGCCGTCCCGCCGGCGAGCGCTGCGAGCAGCCCGACCGCGGCGAACCCGGCCGCGAGAACGGCGAAGAGCGCTCCGAGGGGCCTCCGGCGCACCCCGGTACAATGCCCTCTAGCCGGAAGCGCGTAGGGCCGTAGCTCAACTGGCAGAGCACCGGTCTCCAAAACCGGGGGTTGCAGGTTCGAGTCCTGCCGGCCCTGCTGGAGAGAAGCCCCGCTCAGACGGGGTTTCTCTTGGCGGGGTCGGAGCATCAGGCCGACGGCAGTCAGCGATAGGTCGCCAAATGTCGCCCACGAGTGCGGCGACGTCTAGGACGCGACCAGCATGACGACGACCGAGTACTGGCACGCCGCCGCGGCGATCACGCACGCGTGGAAGACCTCGTGG
>JAICGP010000216.1 GCA_025923055.1 Thermoleophilia bacterium | reverse complement strand
GACGCCGCGGCGCGCCTCCTCGTAGCTCGCCGCCCGCTCGCCGCGGGCGCGCAGCTCGGCGAGGTCGAGGAGCCGCTCGGGCAGGCTCCGCTCCTCGAGCAGCTCGAGCGTCCGCAGCGCCGTCGCCCGCGCCGCATCCCCGGCGTCCGCGTCCTGCGCGAGGGCGCGGGCGCACTCGCGCAGCGCGTCGATGCGCTCCGGGAGGCCGGGCCGCAGCCCCAGCTCGAGCACGAGCGGCCGCCCGGCGGCGCGGAGCGTCTCGTGGACGCCGGCCACCATGCGACGAAGGCCGCGCGCGCCGTAGGTCGCCAGCAGGCCGAGCCGCTCCGCCTCGTCGTCGGCGCAGAAGTCCGTCAAAGCCGCCTCGAACGCCTCGCGCTGGAGCACCCGCGCCTGCGGCTCGTCGAGCACGCGGAAGCGCGGGTCGACCCCCGCCGCGAAGGGGTGCGCCTTCAGGAGGCGGTGGCAGAAGCCGTGGATGGTCGAGATCCACGCCGCGTCGAGCTCGCGCGCGAGGTCCGCCCGCCCGGCCTCCAGGAGCCGCGCCCGGATGCGGTCGCGAAGCTCGCCCGCCGCCCGCTCGGTGTAGGTGATGACGAGGAGCGAGTCGACGTCGAGCCCGCGCTCGCAGAGGGCCTTGACGAAGCGCTCCACCAGCACCGTCGTCTTCCCTGTTCCGGCGCCGGCCGAGAGGAAGACGACGCCCGGCGCCTCGATCGCGGCGCTCTGCTCGGGGTTGGGAGCGTTGACGGTCACGCGCGCCTCACCCGGCACATCGGCGCGAGCTCGCACCAGGAGTGGCAGGCGCCGTCGCCGAGCGGGTCGTGGCGGACGTCGCCGGCGCGGATCCGCCCCGCGAAGCGGCGCGCGTGCTCGACGGCGCGGTCGATCTGCCCCCAGAACTCGTTCTCCTCGCGGTAGTCGTTGCGGGCGAACCCCGGGATGCCGTCCTCGCGCGCCGACGCGCGGAGCAGGCCCCGCGAAGATCCTTCGCCGGCGAGCGCCCGATAGAGCCCGCCGAGGGGCTCGATCCCGACGAGGTCGCGGAGAACGAGCAGGTAGAGCGGGATCTGGAGGCGAAGCTCGGAGTCGATCTTTGCCGCCGAGAACGCGGTGCGGCCCGACTTGTAGTCCCAGACGATGCCCCGCGCGCTGAGCGGGTCGACGTCGATGCGATCGATCTTCCCCGAGAGCGCGAGGCCCCCGAGGTCGAGACCGCGCTGGAGCTCCGGTGCCGACCGCTCGGTTCCGAACGAGACCTCGAAGCGGCGCGGGACGAGCGGGCTCTCGCTCTCCGCCTCGTCGCGCACGAACCGCTCGAGGTCGCGCCAGAGCTGGCCCTCGAGCTCGCGGCGCTCGACGTCCGTGAGCTCCTGGCGGATGCCGTCCAGCGCGTCCCGGAAGCACCTCCGCAGGAAGCGGAGCGCGTCCTCGACCCTCGTGGGCTCCACGCGTTCCGTGCCCAGCTCCTTCGGCAGGCCCGCGTAGAAGCGGTGGAGCGTCGTATGGGCGAGCGACCCGCGCAACTTCGCGTCCACTTCCGCGTCGATGGAACGGGGCGAGACGAGGCGCTCGACGAGCCAGATCGACGAGCACGAGGCGAACGCCTCGAGCTCCGTCACGTTGAACGTCGTCCTCGCGGCCAGCTCGGCGAGCACGGCCGGGCTCGTGAGCGCCGTCGGGCGCACGAAGGCGGCACGGGCGCGGCGGAAGCGGCGCTCCCAGCCGTTGGCGAGCGCGAGCGCCTCGGCTTCTGCCTCGTTCCGGCTCGAGAGCGCGGCGAGGGCGCGCAGCCGCTCGCGCTCCGTCGGCGCCTCCTCGAGCGGCCAGGTGAGGGCAGAGAGCGGCCGGCGCCGCGTCCAGCGGGCGACTTCGGCGGCGTCGAAGAGCCCGCGCACCTCTTCCCAGAAGGGGCTCGCCTGGCGGGGCGCCCCGTCGTCGGTAGCCGCCTCGCGGGCGAGGTAGAGCCGACGAGACGGGCGCGTGCAGGCCGCGTAGAAGAGGAAGCGGTCGCGTGCGACGGCGTCGGGCCGCACGAGCCGCGCGCGCGTCCGCTCGGCGAGCGCCCGACGGGCGTCGTCGTCGAGGAAGGGCGACGCGGACGGCCGCCGCGGCAGGCTGCCCTCCTCGAGCCCGAGGACGACGACGACCTCGAAGCGGCGGGTGCGGGCCCGCAGCAGGTCGAGAACGGCGACCCGCCCCGGCTCGCCGGCGCCGGCCGGCCGCACGGTGAGGCGCTCGAGGGCAGCGAGCACGTCCTCGCGCGCCAGATCGCCGGCCAGCTCCTCCCAGCCCGCCAGCTCGCGCAGAAGTCGGGAGACCTCCTCGTGGCAGCGCAGGTCGAGGCGCGAGGCCCCGTCGACCGGCGGCGCCTCGAGGCCGTGGGCCGCCTGCAGGAACGCGCGCGCGAGGACGCGGACCGCGTCGACGGGCGTCGGGGCAGCGCGTACGTCGTCGAGCACGGGCAGGGGCTGGCCCCGGAGGCGGAGGACGTGCTCCTCCACCCCGGTGCGGATGCCGAGCCCGCGCAGCCGGCCCTCGAGGTAGTCGGCGTGCGCCCGCGCCAGGCCCGAGTACGGCGAGCGCAGGAAGGCAAAGAGGTCGCGACGCTCGCCGCCGCCCCAGAGGAAGCGCAGCGTCGAGAGAAGGGCGTGACCGAACGGCGTCTGGGCGAGGCGGATGCGGCCCTCGACGGCGAAGGGGATCCCGGCGCCGGCGAAGGCGGTCTCGAGCGCGGCGCGCACGCGTTCGAGCGAAGGGCAGACGACGCCGATCTCCTCGGCCGGCGTGCCGTCCCGCAGCAGGCGCAGCACCTCGTCGGCGACGAGCTCGAGCGTCCCTCGGGAGCCGGCGCCCTCGAGGAAGCGAACGGCGCCCTCGAGGGCCGACGGCTCGGGCCGCTCGAGGTCGGCGAAGAGCGTGCGCTCGAGGTGTGCGAGCGCCGGATGGGCGACGTCCCCGTAGGCCGGTGCCAGCGCCTCGATCCCGTCGCCGGCCAGCCCGGCCAGATCCTGCGCCGTTCCGGCCAGCGAGGCGAAGGCGGGCCGGCCCGGTTCGTACGGCAGGGAGACGGCGACGTCGGCGCGACCGGCGAGCGCCCGCAGCAGCGCCCACTGCGCGCCCGTGAGATCCTCGAAGCCGTACGCGAGCACCGGCCGTCCCGACCAGGCGTCGAGATCGCTCTCCACGCGCTCGACCGCCCGCCGGCGCTCCAGGTCCCGGTCCCAGAGGCCGAGCCGGTCGAGCTCCTCGCGGTAGCGCGCGTAGAGGACGGCGAGCTCGCCCTCGACCTCCCCTGGATCGACCAGCCCCGCCTCGAGCTCCGCGATCGCGGCGAGCAGCGTCTCCGCGAAGCCTGCGAAGCGCGCCGAGGGACCGAGGCCGTTGAGGCTCGCGCCCGCGAGCACGCGCCTGAGCAGGAGCGCGCGCTGGGCGTCGGTCGCGAGCTGCCGCTGACGCCCGTCGGCGCGTGCGATCAGCTCGAAGAGGTCGTCGAAGGTGCCGATCGTCCCGCCGAGGAGGGCAGGCCGGCGGGCGAGCAGGTCGCGCTCGACCCGATCGACCTCCGCCCGGTTCGGGACGACCAGGAACGGCTCGCGGTCGAGGCACTCCAGGTAGCGATCGAGAAGCCGCGAGACTTTTCCGGCGTTCGCCGGGCCAACCAGCAACGCCAGCGGCACCGAGCCATCTTAACCCTCGCCCCGGAGGCCGGTCCCGCCCCCGGGGCTCCCGAAGCCGCGTGCGCTAGGCGGCCTTCGGCCTGCGGCCGCGGCGCGCCGCCGCGTGGCCGGGCATCTTGCCGGCGCAGTCGTCGCAGAGATCGGCGGCCTTGGCGCCGCGGCGTGCGTCGGTATAGGTCAGACGCATCGCGGCGCCCTTGCCCTCGCCCACCTCGGCGCTGCAATTGTCACAAACCAGAATCGTCTTTCGGGCCATGCTATTCCTCCTGAATAGACTCGTCGCAGAGCAGCGACCGACCAACTCTAATCAGAGGAAATACGCGCACGCAAAAAGGAACCGACCGCGCGGGCGTTTCCTTGCAACCTGTTGTCAGCAAGCTTTGCGTCCGCGCCGTAGTGGGAGACGATGCCGAACCCGAGCCGCGTCTTGTCGCCGGATTCCAGGTCGGGCATCGTTCCCGAGACGAAATTCTCCTCGATCCGGCAGACGGAATAGTCGCCGCAGAATATCCCGACGCCGAGCGCCCGCTGAACCTCGTTGCCCTCCGCCTCGGCCATGGACATCTCCGTCAGCGTGATGCCGCGCAGGCTCGTGTCCGCCACGCGGTTGTCGCGGACGAGGACGCGCGCGAAGTGCGT
>JAICGP010000215.1 GCA_025923055.1 Thermoleophilia bacterium | reverse complement strand
TACGGCGGCAAGAACGGCGTCCTGAAGCCGTACGTGGACGCGCGCGGGAAGCCGAAGTTCACGTTCCTCACCTCCGACGACCAGGCGCTCGGGCGGGTGCGCGCCGGCTACCGGCCCGACATCGTCCACCCCTGCGTGGACTACGTCGGCAACTGGGTCGAGATGGGCGTCGTCCAGCCGTGGGACACGTCGCTGCTCACGAACTTCCCCGACCTCGAGGAGCCGCTCGTCACCGGCGGCCAGCTCGACGGTCAGCAGTACTTCCTCCCGGCGGACTGGGGCTTCTCCTCCCCGCTCTACCGCTCCGACCAGGTGGAGCCGGACGGCGAGGAGTCGTGGGCGCTCTTCTACGACGACCGCTACGAGGGGAAGATCTCGTGGTGGGACAGCCCGCTCGAGAACTTCGTCATCTGGGGCTACGTCAACGGCGTCTCCGACCCCTGGAAGATGAGCGACGAGGAGCTCGACGAGGCGCGTGACTTCCTGATCTCGAAGAAGCACCTGTGCCGCAACTTCTGGTCCTCGCAGACCGATCTCGACGCCGACATCGCGGCCGGCAACGTCTGGATCGCCTACGCCTGGGCGGGCTCTTACGTCGCCGCGAAGGACGCCGGCCTCGAGGTCGTCTACAGCGAGCCGAAGGAGGGGCGCCTCGGCTGGAACTGCGGCTTCGTGCTCATGGCCGACACGGAGAACTTCCGCCACGCGCACGAGTTCGTGGACGCCTGGTCGAGCGTCGAGTCGGCCGAGTGGATCATCAACAACTACGCCTACGGCCACGCGAACACGAGCGTCGACCTCGCCAACGTCCCGGCCGACTACGTCGAGGTCTTCCACCTCGACGACCCGGAGGCGCGCCAGGAGCCGAACGCCCACTACGCCCGGCCGGTCGCGACCGCCGACCGGGCCCGCTACGCGCAGCGCTGGGACGAGGTGAAGGCGGCCTAGCCGGAGGGGCGAGCGGGATGGCCGTCGAGGCCCAGAAGATCGCGGCGCCCAAGCCGGCCCGGGGCCTGCGCCGGCCGCGGCCTGGATTCGCGACCACAGCGCTGCTGGCGCCGCCGGTGCTCTGGCTGGGGATCTTCTTCCTCGTCCCCGTCGTCCTGATCTTCCTCTACAGCGTCAACATCTTCGCGTTCTTCCCGGGGACGCAGGGCTTCAGCCTGGACGCGTGGGAGAACTTCCTCGACGGGTCGCCCTTCCTCGACCTCTTCTGGAAGAGCATCCGCATGTCGCTGATCGTCTCGGTCGTCTCCGTCGTCGCCGCGTACCCGATCGCCTACTACCTGGCGCTGATCGCCTCGAAGCGGAAGTACGTCCTCCTCCTCCTCATCCTCGCTCCCTTCCTCGTCAGCTACTTCCTCCGCATCCTCGCGTGGAAGGTCATCCTCGGCGACCAGGGCGTCGTGAACACCTTCCTCTACTGGACCAACATCCGGGCGGAGGGCGATCCGGTCTCGTGGCTCCTCTACAGCCAGTTCACGGTCATCCTCACGCTCATCTACGTCTACGTGCCGTTCGTGGCGCTCCCCATCTTCGTCGCGCTCGAGTCCCTCGACCGCCGCCTGCTCGAGGCGGCCGCCGACCTCGGCGCGAGCCGCTGGCAGGCCTTCCGGAAGGTGACGCTGCCGCTCTCGATGCCGGGCGTGGTCGCCGCCTTCATCTTCGTCTTCATCCCGACGATCGGCGAGTACTTCACGCCGCTCCTGGTCGGCGGCGTCGACGGGACGATGTTCGGCAACGCGATCGCGGACCAGTTCGGCCAGAGCCTCAACTGGCTGAACGGCTCCGTCCTCTCGTTCTTCCTGCTCGTCGTCGTGGCGCTCCTGATGGGCGTCTTCGCGCGCTACCTCACGATCCGCCGGGTGGCGACGGGCTGATGGCGGCGCCGCTCATGGACATCGCGGTCTCGCGCAACGGCAGGCGCGTGCTGAACGTCTGGTTCGGGATCCTGGTCGTCTTCCTCTACGCCCCGCTCGGCCTGCTGCTCATGTTCTCGTTCAACGACAACAACCTGCCGGTCTTCCCCCTGCGGGGGTTCACGACCGACGCGTACGAGGCCTTCGCGGCGAACGCCGAGCTGCGTGCCTCGGTGGTGACGAGCGCCAAGGTCGCCGCGGTCTCGAGCGCTCTAGCAGTCCTGCTCGGGCTGCTCGCCGCGATCGTGCTCGTGCGCAGGCACGTCTTCGGCAAGTCGGTCGCCTCCGCCCTCCTCCTGAGCCCGCTGATCGTCCCCTACATCGCGCTCGCGATCGGACTGCTCGTCTTCTTCAACGAGGCGAGCGTCTCGCCGGGGCTCGCGACGATCGTGATGGGCCACGTCGTCCTCTCGATCCCCTACACGATCCTCATCCTCGTCCCCCGGCTGGCGCGGCTGGACGTCCGGCTCGAGGAGGCGTCGCGCGACCTCGGCGCGGGGGTCTTCCAGACCTTCCGGCTGATCACGTTCCCGCTCATCCTCCCTGCGCTCGTCTCCGCGTACCTCGTCGCCTTCGTGCTCTCCTTCGACGAGATCGTCGTCGCCTCGTTCATCGCGGGCGACGCGACCACGTTCCCGCTCTACCTCTTCTCGCAGCTCCGCTTCCCGACGCTCCTGCCGCAGGTGATCGCCGTCGCGTGCATCGTGATGGCCGCCTCGGTGCTGATCCTCGTCGGCGCCGAGATCGCACGGCGCGTCGCCGAGCGGCGGCTGCTCGGCGAGCAGGCCGCCGAGCCGGTGCCGTAGCGGTCGCGCTCAGTCGCGAGCGAACGCGCCGGCGAGCACGGAGCTCCCGTGCAGGGGCCAGGTGAGGACGACGTCGCGGCCGGAGTCGATGCCGCCGCCCCGCTCCTCGTCGTTCATCCGGTAGCTGACGACGCGGCCGACCTTCGTGTCGACGTAGAACTGGGTCAGCGAGCCGAGATAGATGACCTCCGCCACGACGCCCTCGAGGCGAGAGCCATCGTCGGGCGCCGGGCGCCCGGAGAGGTCGATGCGGACGCGCTCGGGGCGGACGGCGAGCTTCAGGGAGTCGCCCCGGTTGTGGCCGTTGGCGGCCTCGACGACGAGCCGCTCCGTCGGGGAGACGCGCGAGACGAGCCGGCCGTCGGCGACCTCGTCGACGCGGAAGTCGAGCGCGTTCAGGGAGCCGATGAAGTCGGCGCAGAACGCCGTCACGGGGCGCTCGTAGAGCTCTCGCGGGGGCGCCACCTGCTCGACGACGCCGTCGTTCATGACGGCGATGCGGTCGGACATGGCGAGCGCCTCCTCCTGGTCGTGCGTCACGTAGACGAAGGTCGTCCCGAGCTCGGACTGGATGCGCTTCAGCTCGAGCTGCATCTGCTTGCGGAGCTTCACGTCGAGCGCGCCGAGCGGCTCGTCCAGGAGGAGCGCGGCCGGCCGGTTGACGAGCGCCCGCGCGAGCGCGACCCGCTGCTGCTGCCCGCCGGAGAGCTGCGCCGGCTTCCGCTTCTCGAGCCCCTCGAGGCGGACGATGCGGAGCATGTCGGCGACGCGCTCGCGCCGCTCGGCCTTGTCAACCCGCTTGAGGCGCATCCCGAAGGCGATGTTGTCCCCGATCGACATGTGCGGGAAGAGGGCGTAGTGCTGGAAGACCATGTTCACGTTGCGGCGGTTCGGCGGCACCGCTGTCACGTCGACGCCGCGGAGCAGGATGCGACCCTCGTCGGGCTGCTCGAAGCCGCCGATCATCCGCAGTGACGTCGTCTTGCCGCAGCCGCTGGGGCCGAGGAGGGAGAAGAACTCGCCCTCCTCGATCTCGAGCGAGACGGACCGCACCGCGACGACGCTGCCGAACCGCTTCGTGACGCCCTCGAGGGTGATGCCGCTGTCGCTCACGCTGCCGGCCGAGTGTAACGCAGCGATTTGCAGGCTCAAAGCCGACGCGGGATCCTCACGGGGTGAGCACGGGTTGGCGACGCGGCGACCTCCTCCTCGCGGGCGGCCTCACGGTCGCGCTCGCGGCGAGCGCCGACACGGCCTGGTCGCTCCACGCCCGATTCGCGCTCGACCTCGAAGGGCTCTCCGCACTCGAGCGCGCCGGGGTGGCGCTCTGGGACTTCCGGCCCCTCGCGACCGCCGTCTTCGCCGGCGCGGCGGTCGCGGTGCTCGTGGCGCGCGACGGCGAGGGGCCGTGGGGCGGCCTGCTCGCCGTGCTCGCGGGCGCCCAGGCCGCGCTCGGGCTGGTCGTCTCGGCCGCCGCGGTCGTGGTCGCGGCGTCCGGCTCGGTCGGCAGCCGCGACGAGCTCGGCTTCTCCTACTCGGCGGACGAGCGCGTCGTCACGCTCGTGACCCAGCTCGCCGCGTGGCTCCCGCTCGCCGTCCTCCTCGCCGCAGTCGCC
>JAICGP010000214.1 GCA_025923055.1 Thermoleophilia bacterium | reverse complement strand
GGATCCGTTGGAAGACGAGAGCGTCTCGACGGCCGTGTAGTGGAAGAGCCCGTCCTCGAAATCGACCGGGGTGATCGTCGTGCTGACGTCAACCGGGCTCGCCGCCGTCTCCTCGCACGTGAACTCCGGGCAATCCTTCTCGAAGTGGATCACGAGAGCCCGCTTCGACGAACCTGCGGCGCCGGTCGCCAGGAGCGCCGCGAGCATGCACGCCAGCACCGTTCCGAGCAGTCGAATCCTCATCTCTCCTTCTCCTTTCGCCGCTAACCAAGCACCACGGTACGAGCGGCGTGGAGCCGCCGAAACGCGGAAATCCACAGGGTTTGAACCGGTCTACCCGAGGAAGCGGCGCGCCAGCTCGGCGCGCGAGCGCACGCCGAGCTTCCGGTACACGTGCGAGAGGTGGAACTCGACCGTCCTCTCCGTGACGAAGAGAGCGGCTGCCACCTCCTTGTTCGTGCGGCCTTCCGCGGTGAGCGCGGCCACGCGCTCCTCGGCAGGCGTGAGCTCGCCGCCCGTCGCCCGGCGGCCGCCGATCCTGCCGAGCTCGGCGGCGGCCTTCTCCTCCCAGCGCACTGCGCCGAGGGACGCGAACGTCCCCCGCGCCTCCTCGAGGGTCCTGCGCGCATCCCGTCGGCGCCTGGCGTGACGTAGCACGATTCCCTGCCCGAGTAGGGTCCTGGCCCTCTCAAACGGCATGCGCGCGCGCTCGTGCTGCGAGAGCGCCTCCTCGAAGAGGGCGAGCGCCCCGGTCGTGTCGCGACGAGCGAGGGCGAGCAGGCCGCGGCAGCGGGCCGCGCCGGCGAGCGCCGAGGCGCGGTCGAGGGTGCGTCCGCGCTCCTCCAGCCACCCGAGGAGCGCCTCCGCCTCCTCCGCCCGCCCGACCGCTACAAGCGCCTCGATCTCGTCGGGAACGAAGCGGACGGAGCCGGGCTCGCCGACACCTGCCGCCAGGAGCCGCTCGCGGTGGGGGCGGAGGAGACGCGCCGCCTCATCGGCGTGCCCCAGCGAGAGCTCGAGGACCCCCAGCGCCCAGAGCGCATGGATCCTCGCCACCGCCATCGCCCGCTCGCCCGCGATGCCCATCGCTTCCGCCGCGGCGGCCCGACAGCCCTCGTCGTCGCCCCGAGAGCCACGGACGAGCGCCCGCACGGCGAGAGCGAACGCCTGGTTGTGCCGCGTTCCCGTCTGGAGCGCGAGCTCGAGCCCTTCCTGCGCTGCCCGATCCGCCGCCTCCCAGCGGCCCCGCAGGTACTCGGCGACCGCGAGCGCCACGAGCGTCAGCGGGAGGCCGCTCTCCTCCCCCCGCGCCCTCTCGTCGTGCCGCTGCCGCCTGAGGCTCCGGGCAGCCTCGTCCGCGCCGTCGACCCAGAGAAGAAAATAGCCTGGATACCCCGGCTCGTCGAAGCGGGCCACCTCCTCCATCATGGTCGCCGCCTCCTTCTGGCCCGTGACGCCCTCGACGACCTGCCGAACTCCGACCGCGTGGGCGTAGCGTCTTCGGTCGCCGGTCCGTTCGGCGAGCTCCGCGCCGCGGGCCGCGTGCGAGCGTGCCTCGTCGAGGCGCTCGCGGAGCCAGAAGAGCGTGTAGCCGAGGGCGATCGACGCGTCCGCGCGGATGGCGTCGTCGTCGGTCTCGTTCAGCGCCTGCTCGAAGAGCTCGACGGCGCGTGGCTGGCTTCCTTCGTACTGATGCACGCGGCCGAGCGTGACGAAAGCCTCCCCTCGCAGGCGCCCCGGCGGAATCGTCGAGATTGCGGGCTCGAGCAGCGCGAGCGCGGCCCTCGCGTCGCCCGCGAGGAAGCGGAAGCGCGCGGCGGAGATCGTCCGGCGGGCGACGTCATCCCGGTGGGTCGAGGGCGTCAGGCGGGCCGCCTGCTCCCAGAGGTCGGCCGCCGCTTCGGTAGCGCCGCGTGCGCCCGCCTCCTCGGCGGCACGGTCGAGAGTCGCGGCGACGCGCTCGTCCGGCTCGGCCGCTGCGAGCGCGAGGTGGCGCGCGCGCTCCTCGGAGCTGGCGACGACCTCGGCCAGGCGACTGTGGAGCGTTCCGCGCTGTGTCTCGCTCACTCCGGCGTAGAGGACCGAGGCGAAGAGCGGATGCGCGAAGCGAATCCTTTCGTCCTCGACCTGGATCACCTGCGCCGCGACGGCAGGCTCCAGCGCGGTGGGGCTCTCGGCGACGAGCTCGACCGTCGGTCTCGGAAGCGCCGCCGCCGTGACGAGCGCCTCCCTAGTCTTCTCCGGAAGGTCGGCGAGCCGCCGCTCGACGAGCCGGGTGAGGTCGTCCGGAACCGGAAGGGGCTTGCCCGGGTCGAGCCGGCCGCCGCGACGGCGGAGCGCCCGTCCCAGCTCGAGGGCGAAGAACGGGTTGCCGCCCGACGCGTCGTGGATGCGGCGGAGGAGCGGGCGCGAGGGCGAGAAGCCGAGCTTGGAGCGAAGCAGCGCGTGGGTCGCTCCGAGGCTCAGCGGCCCGACGGCGAGCTCGTGGACGGCGCTCGGGGCGAGGGCGGTGCGTAGTCTCGAGACAGGATCGTCGCCCGGGAAGACGCGGTGGGCGAGCAGAGCCCGAATCCTCTCGTCGCCGATGCGCCGGAGGGCGTAGAGGAGGACCCCGGTCGAGGCGGCGTCGAGCCACTGGATGTCGTCGACGGCGACGAGGACGCGCCCGCGCTCCGCAAGCGTCCGTAGGGCGGTCAGGAACGCCGCCGCGACGGCGCGCTCGCCGGGCGCCTCCCCCGGCTCGAGGAGCAGGGCGGTGCCGAGCGCCTGCCTTTGGGGCTCCGGGAGCGCCGCCAGGACGGTGTCCAGGACGGCCTCGAGGAGGTCGGCGATCCCCGCGAGCGCCAAGGTCGCCTCCGCCTCGGCCGGCCGGGAGCGGAGGACGAGCCAGTCGTCGGCCTCCGCGAGCTCGGCGCCGGCCAGCCAGAGCGTCGTCTTCCCGGCGCCGGCCTCGCCGTGGACTACGAGCGTCGAGACGCCGCCGGCGCCAGAGAGGAACGATCGGAGCTCGTCGAGCTCGTGCTCGCGTGCGACGATCTCGCCGCGAACGGCGTGTATGACCATCGGGCTCTATGAATACGCGTTCCGTCCGGCGAGTCAAGCCGGCGGGAGACGGGCGTCTGTGGAGCGCCGGAGGGCGGGGTTAGCTCGGCGGCATGAACGGGTTCGGCACCGAGAACCAAAGTACGACGGTTTCCTCAGTCGCGGACGGATTGCGCCACGTGTGTGGGTCGCGCGGGGAGTACGTGATCGTCTCGCCCGCGCGGAGCTCGTGGAGCGTCTCTCCGATCTGGAGCGCGAGCGTCCCGGCGGCGACGTAGACGACCTCCCGGTCGGCAGGGAACGTGTAGAGCTCCTCGCCGGCGGTCGTGCCGGGGGGCAGGCGCGACTCGAGCAGCGCGAGGCGCGGCTCCTCGCGCGGGGTCAGGAGGACGTCCTGATGCCTGTCGAAGAAGGGCCAGCCGCTCGCTCCGGCCTCGGCCACGGCCTCCTTGTCCGCGGGACGGTCGTCGAGGACCTCGCCGAAGCGCACGTCGAGAACCGCGCACACCCGCGCGAGCGCGGAGAGCGAGATGGAGCTGAGGCCGCGCTCGAGCTGGCTGATGAAGCCCTTCGTGAGGCCGCTCTCCGCGGCCACCTGGGCCAGCGTCAGCCCGCGCTCCAGACGGATCGCGCGGAGACGCTCGCCGACGTGCGCAGCCCTGTCGATCTCCGCTTGCCCCAACGGCCCACACCTTAGCGCCGTTCGCCACTTGGCAGGCTCGGGAGGCGTCTCGGCCGGGACCGACGACGGTTGTCAGCCGGGCTGCAAAGGAGTTTAATCTCGGCCGTCCTACCCCGGGGAGAGGAGTCAGATGCATTCCAGACTGCGGTTCAGGCCGGCGCTTCTCGCGGCCCTGACCCTGACGTTCGCGCTGTTCGTCGCCGGTTCGGTCTCGGCCGGCGCCGCGGGCGGGTCCGGCGGCTCGAAGAAGGGCGACGGCAGGCCGAGCGGCACCCCAGTGATCTTCTTCGCCGCCGACGGTATGCGGCCGGACGTCGTGGAGAAGTACGCCAAGAAGGGTGTCATGCCCACGATGCGCGCCCTCATCCGCCAGGGCATGAAGGGCAAGAACGGCCTGACGCAGGGCTTTCCGCCCAACACCGGCGTCGGCTGGTACACGCTCTCGACCGGCACGTGGCCCGGCGAGCACGGCTCGACGAACAACACGTTCCACCGGACGGGAGAGTCGAACTTCAACAACTCGACCAGCTTCGCGACGCCCGGCATCCTCCAGGCCGACCACATCGCGCAGTCCGCCGAGCGGAGCGGCAAGACCGTGGTCTCGATGGAGTGGGTCGG
>JAICGP010000213.1 GCA_025923055.1 Thermoleophilia bacterium | reverse complement strand
TGGTAGATCCTCTCAACTCGGTAACCGAGAAAAGTTCGCTCGATACGATGATTTCGTGACGGCGCGGTGGCCGAGTGGTTAGGCAGAGGCCTGCAAAGCCTCGTACACCGGTTCGAATCCGGTCCGCGCCTTGAGGGTTTGTCTAGGTGCGGAAGACCTCAAGTCCGGCGCCGGCATCGTCTCTCCCTCAGCCAGGACCGGCGCGGCCACCGTGATCATCGCTAGTCAGCGCAAGGCCCCAAAACGTCGAACCCGCGCTTGCCCGTTCGTTTCGTGGGTAGAGGGGCTCAGAGAGAGCTCCCGTGACCAAGGAGAATCGAGATGGGAAAGCTCATCGCGACCACGCAGGCCACCGTCGACGGCGTCGTCGACCCGGTCGGCGAGTGGGTGCAGGCGGACGGAGACCACGCCGACTACTCGTTCGAGCGTCAGGCGAGATCCAGCGGGCTGGTGCTGGGCCGCAAGACCTACGAGGGGCTGGCGGGATACTGGCCGAGCCAGTCGGGCAAATGGGCGGACATGGTCAACCCGATGCGGAAGTACGTCGGGTCCAACACCTTGTCCGGAGAGCTCGAATGGAACGCGACCCTGCTCGACGGCGACCCTGAGGACGCGATCCCGAAGCTGAAGGACGAGGTCGACGGTGACCTGTTCATGCACGGGAGCGGCGAATTCGCGTACGCCCTCGCCGAGAAGGGCCTGATCGACGAGTACGAGGTCTACCTGAACCCGCTCGTCTGGGGCGAGGGAAACGTCCACGTGCTCGGCGACCGGGGAACCGTCCGGATGGAGCTCGACGACGTGAAACGGTTCGACTCCGGAGTGGTCCTCCTCACCTACCTACCGGCGTCTTGACCCCGGCTGGGACCGCGAGGCGGCGGTTGGAGGCAGCGGCCGCCTCGCGATCGGGGAACTCCAAGCGCAATCGCGCCGGGGCGCACCGATGAGCTGCGCCGCCCGGCCCGGTCCTAACCCGCGTACCGACGATTCCCGGGAGGGTCCATGACGCAGGTGAAGTTCGACATCTCGACGTCCCTGGACGGCTACATCGCCGGACCCGATCCGGACCTCGAGCAGCCGCTTGGCGCCGGCGGCGAGCAGCTCCACGACTGGGTCGTGAAGCTCTCGATCTGGCGGGAGCAGCACGGGCTGGCGGGCGGCGAGGTCAGCGCCGACACCGAGATCATGGCGGAGGCGACCGACGGAATCGCCGCCTATGTCATGGGCCGTGGCATGTTCGGCGGGGGCGATGGGTCCTGGGGCGACGAGCCCTGGAGCGGCTGGTGGGGCGAGGAACCGCCGTTCCATGCGCCGGTGTTCGTCGTCACGCACCACGCGCGCGCTCCCTTACCGCGCGAGGGCGGCACGACGTTCCACTTCGTCACCGAGGGCGTCGAGGCGGCGGTTGCGCGGGCGCAGCAGGCGGTCGGGGAGGGGGACGTGCTGGTCGCCGGCGGCGCCAGCGTCATCCAGCAGGCGCTCCGGGCAGGCCTAGTCGACGAGTTCCAGCTTCACGTCACGCCGGTCCTGCTCGGCGGCGGGACGCCCCTCTTCGCGGGCCTCGGGCCCGACGACGTTCAGGTCGAGACCGTGCGGGTGGTCGAGTCGCCGAGCGTGACGCACCTCAAGTACCGCGTGGTGCGGTGAGCCCGGCGACGACGACGCCGGCTACTGCGGCGGCGGTCGTGACCGACGGCGCGTGAACGGCCAGAGACCGGAGGGGGAGAAAAGCGCGAGCAGGCCTCCGGCGCCGGCGAGGTAGGGAGCGATGTCGACGTTGTCGGCCGAGAGGTTGTCCCAGCCGATACGTCGCCCGAGCTGAACGACGAACAACGCCGTGGCTCCGAGCAGCGCCACACCTCCGAGCCGTCGCAAGAACACGAACGGCTCGACCGCCGACAACGAGAACAGCGTGACCGCCGCGGCGACGCTCACCAGCGGAATACCGAGCTTGACGCCCCCGGTCGCGTCCTTGTCCCACAGGAACTGCAACGGGACGTCGAAGCTGTCGTCGTACCCGTCCCATGCGAGGAAGCAGGAGATGGTCGCGAGCACGCCCCCGATGAGCCCGATCGGCGACGGCTCGAGCACGCGCGATCTCTCCATGCCGCGCCGAGCTTCTCAGACCGCCCCCGCTGCCGCAAGAGGCCCGCGGAGCCTGGCGCGTTAAGTCGTCTCAGCCGAGCGAGTCAAGACGCGCGACCGCTCCGCGCGATGTTCTCCATCAGGCCACCGGGTCCGTCGCCTGCGCTCAGCGCCCGGTCGCCTGCTGGCAGTCGGACGCCTGGCGCTTCTCCTCGTACTCGGCGATGAGGCGCTCGACGGCCGTGGCGACGACCCGCGCCTGCGGATCGTCCCGTCCCCGCCACCGGTCTCGCAGGCGGTACAGCACGTCCAGTGCGTCCTCTGGGCCCATCCTTGGCCCATCACCGCTGCGCACCGGGCCGAAACCCGCTACGCGCGCGGATCCGTCTGCTCGAGGAACCCCTCGGCGAGGCGTTTCTCGACGACCGTGAACCGCTCGCTCTCGCTGACCACGTGCTCGATCTCGAGCTGCTCGTGTCCGGGCTCGACGAAGAACCAGCCTGGATCCGAACGGACGGCCTCGTACTCCGCGAGGGTGAGTGGGGTGTTCACCGTACAGTCGGGATCGCTGCACTCGCAGAGGAAGTCGACGGCGCCGTCCACCGGGTCGGCGACCTCTTTGATCCGTTCGTTCACCTCCCTGAAGAGCGCCTGGTTGCGGGCGAGCCGCTCGAGCGACGAAAGCATCCGTTTCTCCTCGTCGATGCGCCGGAGCACCGCGACCTTAGCAACCCCTCCCGCCGATTACACTCCACGGGCATGCGCGCGGTCGTGGCCCGGATCGAGCGGCTCATGGTTGCGGGCGTGCGCCCGGACGACTCCTACGAGGAGCGGCTCCAGAAGGCCTCCCTCGTCCTCGGCGCAGGTCTCATCACGGTCCTCGCCTTCGGGTGGACCGGGACGTACCTCGCGCTCGGCCTCCCCGACGCGGCGGCCATCCCGTTCGCCTATCAGCTCGCCACCGTCGTCACCCTGGTCGTCTTCGTCCGCACCGGCCGGTTCCGGGTCCTGTGCATCACCCAGCTCGTCCTCATGCTCGTGCTCCCCTTCGTCCTCCAATGGGTTCTGGGAGGGTTCGTAGAGTCGAGCGCCGTGTCCCTCTGGGCGTTCGTCGCCCCGCTCTGCGCGACGATGTTCCTGGGGGCCCGGGCGGCGATCCCCTGGTTCGTCGCCTTCGCCCTCCTCCTCGTCGCCGCGGCGGTCGTGGACGGATCGTTGACGCGGGAGGACGGCCCGATCCCGGCGGACATCGCTCTCGTCTTCTTCGTCTTGAACGTCCTCGGCGTCGCCACGACGACCTTCGTGCTCCTGCAGCACTACCTGCAGGCGCTGGGGCGAGAGCGCGCTCGCTCCGAGCGGCTGCTCCTGAACGTCCTCCCCGAGGCCGTGGCGGAGCGCCTCAAGGTCTCGGAGGAGACGATCGCCGAGCACGCGGACGAGGTCACCGTCCTCTTCGCCGACCTGGTCGGCTTCACGGCCATCGCCGACCGGACCGACGCGCGGGAGGTCGTCCAGCTCCTCAACGAGATCTTCTCAGCCTTCGACGACCTGGTCGACCGCTGCGGGCTCGAGAAGATCAAGACGCTCGGCGACGGCTACCTGGTCGCCGCGGGGATCCCGACGCCGCGCTCCGACCACGCCGAGGCGGCCGCCGACCTCGCCCTCGAGCTGGAACGGTGCCTCGGCTCCCTGCCCCGCGCCGTCGAGTCCGGAATCGCCCTGCGCATCGGCGTCGACACCGGTCCCGTCGTCGCGGGCGTGATCGGGCGCAGGAAGTTCTCCTACGACCTCTGGGGCGATACGGTGAACACGGCCAGCCGCATGCAGTCCCACGCGGCGCCGGGCGAGATCCGCGTCACCGAGGCGACCCACCGGCGGCTGGCGGACTCGTTCGAGCTGGAGGGGCGCGAGGTCGTCGAGGTGAAGGGCAAGGGGCCACTTCCGACCTACGTCCTCGTCTCCCGGCGGCGGCCGGCGCTCCCCGTCGAGGAGCAGGCCGTCCCGACCTAGCTAGGAGAGCTCAAGTCCAGCACCAAAGGTGCCGACAAATCCCTCGAGGTCCTCTCCTCCTGGGCTCGGGGATGACGGCAATCAGCTCTCGCGCCCAGTAACGCCCGAAAGCGGCGGCGACCCCTCGCCGCCGCTCTCATTTCCGGAGAACAGTGCCGGCGCCGCTAGGCAGCGGGCTGCACGCTGGGGCGCAGTGGAGCGGGCGCCGACGCCCGCGAGTCGGACTCGCCGTGCCAGCGGGCGACGCTCGCCGTCCAGCCCTGCCTCGAGTGGTAGTCGCAG
>JAICGP010000212.1 GCA_025923055.1 Thermoleophilia bacterium | reverse complement strand
TGGCCGACACCTTCATCGTGGTCGGCGTCGCCGTCCTCCTCGTCGCGCTCGTCTCCTCCGAGCGCCAGCCCCGGCTGCGCCGGACCGCGCCCAAGATCAGCGGATGAGGCTCGTCGTGCCGCCGGAGGCGGCCGGCGAGCGGCTCGATCGCTTCCTCGCGACCTGCGAGGGCGTGGGCTCGCGCGCGGCCGCCGAGCGGCTCCTCGAGGGCGAGGCGGTGCTCGTGGACGGGGCGGTCCGCGCCAAGAGCCACCGGCTTCGGGGCGGCGAGGACGTCGAGCTCGAGCTGCCCGAGCGGTCCGAGAGCACGCTCGCGCCCGAGCCGGTGGAGGGCCTGCGGATCGCCTGGGAAGACGAGCACCTGCTCGTCGTCGACAAGCCGGCCGGCGTCGTCGTCCACCCGTCCGCCGGCCACGGGAGCGGGACGCTCGTGCACGGGCTCCTCGCGCACGCGATCGAAGGCGGCGGCGACGCCGAGCGCCCGGGCATCGTCCATCGCCTCGACCGGGATACGTCGGGGCTGCTCGTCGTCGCCCGCTCCGACGAGGCGCACCGCCGGCTCCAGCGGCTCCTGCGCAGCCGGGAGCTCGTGCGGGAGTACCTCGCGCTCGTCCGCGGCCGGCCGCGCTCGCGTGCCGGCAGGATCGAGGCGCCGATCGGCCGGGACCGCCGCGACCCGACGCGGCACTCGCTCGACACGGACACGCCGCGCGACGCCGTCACGGAGTTCGAGCTCCTGGAGCTCCTGCCCGCGCACGCGCTCCTCCGCGTCCGGCTCGCGACGGGACGGACGCACCAGATCCGGGTGCACCTGGAGGCCGTCGACCTGCCCGTGGCGGGCGATCCCAGCTACGGCGTCGCCGACGACCTCGGCCTCGCGCGCCAGTTCCTGCATGCGGCGCGCCTCGCGTTTCCGCACCCCCTCACCGGAGAGTCGGTGGACGTCTCCTCGCCGCTCCCGCCCGATCTCGCCGCGGCGCTCGACATCGCTCGAACGGGGGAGACCGGCGCGGCGCCCCGTCGGTAGACGCGGCCTCGTCCGCCGGCGCGCCCTCCTGGCCCTCGGCGCGACCGGCGGAGCTAGCGGGCGCCGCGGGCCGTCTTGTCGGCGTAGAGGCGCTTGTCGGCGGCCGCGACGAGCTGCTCGGCGGTCGTGCACTCCTCGGGCAGGTGGGCGGCGCCGGCGCTGACGGAGAGCCCTTCGGGCAGCCGGTCGCGGAGCCGGGCGAGGAACCGCTCGACGTCGCCGGGGCCGGCCTCGAGGAGGAGGGCGGCGAACTCGTCGCCTCCGGTGCGTCCCGCGAAGTCGGTCTCGCGGGCCGTGGCGGCGAGCGCGACCGCGAAGGCCCGCAGGAGGCGGTCTCCCTCCTGGTGGCCGTGGAGGTCGTTCGCCTCCTTGAAGCGGTCGAGGTCGAACGCGACGAGCGCGAGCCGGCCGCGGTAGCGCCGCGCGCGCGAGGCCTCGGTGCCGAGCTGCGCGTGGAAGGCCCGGTGGTTGAGGAGCCCCGTGAGCGGGTCGCGCCGGGCGCGCTCGGAGAGCTCGCCGGTGACTCGCGCGACGTAGGCGACGAGGCACGCCTCGACGGCCGCTCGCGCCTCGCCCTCGCCGTGGCGCTCGAGCACGCGCCCGAGCACGAGGAGCTCCGCGGCGATCTCCTCCGGCGCGAGCCCCATGCTCTCCCGCTCGCGCGCGAAGTCGGCGGCGGGAGCCTCGGGCTCGTCGCCCTCGCCGAGGGCGGCGATGAAGGAGGGGAGCGAGCCGAGCTGCCCCAGGCGGCCGAGGCGCTCGAGGGAAGGGACCGCCCCCGAGGCGAGCGCCTCGTCCACGCACTCGACCGCGAGATCCCAGGCAGACGTCCGTACGACCCCCTGCACGCGTCCCAGCGTAGGGACCGCGTCGGCTAGAATGCACGCGCCTTCCGCACCCGACCCGGCGGATCTCCCGGGTGGCGGTGCCGGGCGTTCTGCCCGGTTCCACCCGTCCCCGCCGGCCCGTACCGCAAGAGAACCGAGGAGGAATCCGTGTCCGTCGTCTCCATGCGAGAGCTTCTGGAGGCCGGAGTGCACTTCGGCCACCAGACCCGCCGCTGGAACCCAAAGATGCGCCGCTTCATCTTCACGGAGCGCGGCGGCATCTACATCATCGACCTCCAGCAGACCCTCGATCTCGTCGAGCAGGCTTACGCGTTCGCGCGCAACGTCGCCGAGCGCGGCGGCTCGATCCTGTTCGTCGGCACGAAGAAGCAGTGCCAGGACTCGGTGGCCGAGGAGGCCGCGCGGGTCGGCATGCCGTACGTGAACCACCGCTGGCTCGGCGGCCTCCTGACGAACTGGCGGACGATCCAGGAGCGGATCCAGCGCCTCCACGAGCTCCGGCGCCTCCGCGACGACGGTCAGCTCGAGCTGCTCCCGCCGAAGGAGCGCATCTCGATGCTGGGGGAGGTCGAGAAGCTCGAGACGAACCTCGGCGGCGTCGCCGACATGAAGTCGCTCCCCGACGCAGTCTTCGTCGTCGACCTGCGCAAGGAGCAGCTCGCCGTCCGCGAGGCCCGCCGGCTCGGCCTCCCGATCATCGCCCTCGTCGACACGAACTGCGACCCGGACGACGCCGACTACGTCATCCCGGGGAACGACGACGCGATCCGCTCGTGCAGCCTCGTCGTCAGGGTGATCGCGGACGCGATCGACGCCGGCCGCACCAAGGTGACCGCGGAGGAGATGGCGCCGCCGGCGAGCGGGGAGGAGCCGGCGCCGGCCGAGCCGGAGGAGGCGTCCGCGCAGGCGGGCGAGCAGCCCGAGCCGGCGGCCGTGGCGACGGCCGCCCCGCCGGATGCCGAGGGCGAGGCTCCGGCGCCGGAGGCCGGAGGCGACGAGCGGTGACGGACGTCCCCGCCTCGCTCGTCAAGGAGCTCCGCGACCTCACGGGCGCGGGGATGATGGACTGCAAGCGCGCGCTCGTGGAGACGGGCGGGGATCTCGAGGCCGCGCGCCGGCTCCTCCGCGAGCAGGGCCTCGCTCAGGCCGGAAAGCGCGCCGGCCGCGCGACCTCCGAGGGCGCGGTGCTCGCGCGGGTCGACGACTCCGCGGGGGCGATGGTCGCCGTGGGCTGCGAGACCGAGCCCGTCTCGAACAACGAGGAGTTCCTCGGCTTCGCGCAGCACCTGCTCGACGTCGTCAGCGTCGAGGGGCCGGCGGCCGCCGAGGCGCTCGAGGACGAGCGGGTCGAGCTGGTCGCCAAGCTCGGCGAGAACGTGGCGATCGTCGGGGCGGAGCGCTACCAGGGCGAGGACGGCGAGGTGGTCGCCTCGTACATCCACCCGCCCGCCGCGAAGATCGGCGTCCTCGTCCAGGCGACCGCGAGCCCGGAGCTCGCCCGGCTCGTCGCGATGCACATCGCCGCCGCGCGTCCGACGTACGTCAGCCGCGACGAGGTTCCCGAGGACGAGGTCGCCGCAGAGCGGGCCGTGTACGAGCGGCTGCCGGAGGTCGAGTCGAAGCCCGAGGAGGTCCGTCCCAAGATCGTCGAGGGGATGCTGGCGAAGCGGTTCTTCGCCCAGAACGTCCTGCTCGACCAGGACTGGGTGCATGATCCCGGGCTGAGCGTCGGGAAGGCGCTCGCCGAGCACGGCGCGGAGGTCTCGGCGTTCGTCCGCTACGACGTCGGGCGCGAGTGAGCGCGCAGGCCGAGAGCGAGGTCGCCGGGGCGCCCGAACAGGCCCCCGCGGCGTTCCGCCGCGTCCTCCTGAAGCTCTCCGGCGAGGCCCTCATGGGCGGCCAGGCGTACGGCATCGCGCCCGCGCGGATCGACGAGCTGGCCCGGCAGGTCAAGGCCGTGCAGGACCGCGGCGTCGAGACGGCGCTCGTCGTGGGGGCCGGGAACATCTACCGCGGGATGCAGGCGGCCGCGGAGGGGATGGATCGCGCGACCGCCGACTACGCGGGCATGCTCGCGACCGTCCTCAACTGCCTCGCGCTGCAGGACGCGCTCGAGCGCCACGGCGCCGTCACCCGCATCCTCTCGGCGATCACGGTCAGCGAGGTGGCGGAGCCCTACATCCGCCGGCGGGCGATCCGGCACCTCGAGAAGGGGCGGGTCGTCATCTTCGCCGCCGGGACGGGCAATCCGTTCTTCACGACCGACACCGCCGCCGCGCTGCGCGCGCTGGAGGTCGGGGCCGACGCGATCCTCATGGGGAAGAACGCCGTCGACGGAGTCTACGACGGCGACCCCCGCGAGGATCCCGCCGCCCGCCTCCTGCCCGAGCTCACCCACCTGGAGGCGATCGAGCGCGGCCTCAAGGTGATGGACACGACGGCGCTCACGCTCTGCATGGACAACGGCCTGCCGATCTACGTCTTCGGCCTCGACGACGAGCGCGCCATCGAGCGCGTCG
>JAICGP010000211.1 GCA_025923055.1 Thermoleophilia bacterium | reverse complement strand
TCGTCTCGGTGCCGTCCCAGCAGATCGCCAGGCCGGTGGCGACGACGACGGAGGCCGTGACCACGACCGAGCGACGCGAGGACGACAGCCGGGACGAGCGCGAGGAGCCCGACGACGACCTCCCGGGCAAGTGCGACGACCCCGACCACCGCCTGGATCCGGACTGCGACCCGCGCCTCGCCGACTCGGACGACGACTCGAGCGGTCCCGGCTCGGGCTCCGACGACGATTCGAGCGGCAAGGGCTCCGGCTCGGACGGCGACTCGAGCGGCAAGGGCTCGGGCGACGACTAGGAGGGTTTGGGCGCCATGTGGCTCGTCGCCGGGGTGCGACGGTCGTTCCGAGGCAAGGACGCAGGGAGCGCTCGTCGCAAGAGCTACGGGCGCGACTGAGGACGGAGTCCTCGGGGCGAGCGGCGCAGCCCCCGGCGGCGCAGCACCATGGTTCGCCAAACCCGCCTGGCGCCGCCGGCGCCTTCCTACCGAGTCTTTACCCTCCGCCGGCGCAGTCTTGACCCCGCTCGGGGGCGGGCTTGGCCGGGCCCTTCCTAGCCTCGAAGCATGGTATCGAGGCGAGAAAGGAGGGCTTCATGTCCACCGCTCTGAAGCTCCTGCTGCTGCCCGCGCTCGTCGTCGCGTTCAGCGTCGGCGTGGCGCTCGCAGCGTCCACCGGATCGGACGACGCCGATCCGGCTCCGCTGCCGGCGTCGGGCACGACGACGCTCGACACGGGGAGCACGGAGGCCGGCACGACCGTCGAGACCGGCACGACGACCGTCGAGGACGGCACGACGACGGTCGAGGACGGCGTCGACATCAGCGGCCCGTGCGACGAGGCCGAGCACGCGAACGACCCGCGCTGCACGGGCGAGGCGCCCGCCGGGAGCAGTGGGCCCGGCCCGGGTCGCGAGGACGACGGCGACCACGACGGCCGGTCCGGCTCGTCCGGTCCCGACAACTCCGGTCCCGGCTCGCTGAGCTCCGGCCACGGCGACGGCGAGGACGGTCGGTGAGGCGGACGGCTCTCCCCCTCGCCGTCCTCATAGACCGCAACTCGGCCGAGCACACGGGCAGCCAGGTGAAGGGCGGCTTCGACGCCGGCTCGCCGGCGGCCGGCGCGACGTTCACGGCGCGGTTCGTCCGCCCGGGCCCCTACCGAGACTCTTCGCGCTGCGTCCGGCGATGCGCGGGGGTCGTCGTCGTCCGCTAGCGCCCTCGACGCCGCGCCTCGCGTTCGACTACAACTCGTCGGGTGGAGAACGGGGAGAGGAGAATGCTCCCGTGTCCCTGAAGCCCGAGGAGGCAAAGCGGCGGCTGATCGAGAAGGTCGTCGAGCACGCGCGCTCGAAGCTCCCGGAGGAGCAGGCCGCGCGGCTCGAGTCGCTCGTGCGCATCTACTACGGCTCCGTCGCTGCCGAGGACCTGCTCGAGCGCGACGCGCACGATCTCTACGGCGCCGCGCTCGCGCTCTGGGGCTTCGCCTCCCGGCGCGCGCCGGGCGAGGCGAAGGTCCGGGTCTACACGCCCCGGCTGGAGGAGCACGGCTGGGTCTCCACGCACACCGTCGTCGAGATCGTCAACGACGACATGCCCTTCCTCGTCGACTCAGTCAGCATGGAGCTGACGCAGACCGGGCGCCGCGTGCACCTCATCGTCCACCCGGTCCTTCGGGTCCGCCGGGCCGAGGACGGGACGCTCCTCGAGGTGCTCCCTCACGACGCGCCGGTCGCGGAGGGAACGCTCGAGTCGTTCATCCACGTCGAGGTCGACCGCGAGACCGAGCGCGAGCACGTCGACGCCATTCACGCCGGGCTCGAGCGCGTCCTCGCCGACGTTCGCGCGGCCGTCGAGGACTGGCAGGAGATGCGGGAGCGGGCGGGCGCGATCGTCGCCGGCCTCGAGGAGAGCCCGCCCCCCGTCGACCCCGAGGAGCTGGCCGAGGCGAAGGCGCTCCTCGAGTGGGTCGTCGACGACCACTTCACGTTCCTCGGCTACCGGGAGTACGACCTCGTCGGGGACGACGGAGAGGCGGCGCTCCGCCGCGTGCCGAGCACCGGCCTCGGCATCCTGCGCGACACGGGCGCCGAGGCCGAGGACGGGCTCGTGCGCCTGCACGCGGAGGCCCGCGGCCTCGCGCGGGAGAAGGAGCTCCTCGTGCTCACGAAGGCGAACTCTCGCGCCACCGTGCACCGGCCCTCCTACCTCGACTACGTCGGCGTGAAGCGGTTCGACGAGTCCGGCGAGGTGGTCGGCGAGCAGCGCTTCCTCGGCCTCTACACATCGACGGCGTACAGCGCCAGCCCGCACGAGATCCCGCTTCTGCGCCGCAAGGTGCGCAAGGTCCGGGAGCGGTCCGGCCTGCCGCCCGGAAGCCACGACGACAAGGCGCTGCTCGAGATCCTCGAGTCGTACCCGCGCGACGAGCTCTTCCAGATCTCAGAGGAGGAGCTGTTCGACATCGCCATGGGGATCGTCCGCCTCGGCGAGCGCCAGCGCGTCCGCCTCTTCGTCCGCCGCGACACGTTCGGGCGCTTCCTCTCGTGTCTCGTCTTCGTCCCGCGCGACCGCTTCAACACGGAGGTGCGCCGGCGGATCCAGGAGATCCTCCAGGAGGCGTTCAACGGTGTGAGCGCCAACTACACGGCCCGCCTCTCGGAGTCGGTCCTGGCGCGGCTCCACTACGTCATCTACACGGAGCCGGGGCAGACGGCCGACTTCGACGCCGGCGAGATCGAGGAGCGCATCGTCGAGGCGACCCGCACGTGGGCCGACGACCTGGGCGACGCGCTCGTCGACGAGCTCGGCGAGGAGCGCGGCACCCAGCTGGCGGCGCTCTACGGCGACGCCTTCCCGCCCGGCTACCGGGACGACTTCACGCCGGCCGCCGCGGTCCGGGACGTCGAGCGCATGGAGCGCCTCGACCCGCACGGCGACCTTGCTATGGCCCTCTACCGGCCGCTGGAGGCCTCCGAGAGCTTCTTCTGCCTGAAGCTGCTCCGCTCCGGCCAGCCGATCCTGCTCTCCGACGTCCTGCCGCTCCTCGAGGACATGGGCGTGAAGGTCTACGACGAGCGGCCCTACGAGGTGGGGCGCGGCACCGGGGCGCCCGCCTGGATCTACGACTTCGGGCTCACGTACGCCGAGGGCGGCATCGACCTCGAGCGGGTGGGCGACGCCTTCAAGGACGCGTTCGCGCACGCCTGGCGGGGCGACACCGAGAACGACGGCTTCAACCGCCTCGTGCTCGGTGCCGATCTCACCTGGCGGGAGATCGCGATGCTGCGCGCCCTGGCGCGGTACCTGCGTCAGATCGGCACGGCGTTCAGCCAGGCCTACATGGAGGACACGCTCGCCGGGCACGCGCCGATCGGCCGTGACCTCGTCGAGCTCTTCCGCATCCGCTTCGACCCGGAGCGGGCGGCCGAGCGGGAAAGCGGCGCCGCCGCCGAGCTGGCCGCCGGGATCGAGAGGGAGATCGACGGCGTGGCGAGCCTCGACGAGGACCGCATCCTCCGCAGCTTCCTCGGCCTCGTCCAGGCGACGCTGCGGACGAACTACTTCCAGCGCGACGAGACGGGGCGTCCCAAGCCCTACCTGTCCTTCAAGCTCGACCCGGAGCGCGTGCCGGGGCTGCCGCTCCCGCGGCCGCTCTACGAGATCTGGGTCTACTCGCCCCGCACGGAGGGCGTCCACCTGCGCGGCGGCCGCGTGGCGCGGGGCGGCATCCGCTGGTCGGACCGCCGCGAGGACTTCCGGACGGAGGTCCTCGGCCTGATGAAGGCGCAGATGGTGAAGAACGCGGTCATCGTCCCGGTCGGCGCGAAAGGCGGGTTCGTCGTCAAGCGCCCGCCTCCCGAGCGGGACGCCCTCCGCACGGAGGTGGTCGAGTGCTACAGGACGTTCGTCCGCGGGCTGCTCGACCTCACGGACAACATCGTCGGCGCGGAGACCGTGCCGCCGGCGGAGGTGATCCGCTACGACGGCGACGACCCGTACCTCGTCGTGGCGGCGGACAAGGGAACGGCGACGTTCTCGGACGTCGCCAACGCGATCGCGGCGGACTACGGCTTCTGGCTGGGCGACGCGTTCGCCTCGGGCGGCTCCGCCGGCTACGACCACAAGAAGATGGGCATCACGGCACGCGGCGCGTGGGAGTCCGTGACCCGACACTTCCGCGAGCTCGGCGTCGACGTGAAGACGGCGGAGATCACCGCCGTCGGGATCGGCGACATGGCCGGCGACGTCTTCGGCAACGGGATGCTGCTCTCGCGCAGGATGAAGCTCGTCGCGGCGTTCAACCACGAGCACGTCTTCATCGACCCGGATCCCGATCCGGAGGCGAGCTGGCACGAGCGAAGGCGCCTCTTCGACCTGCCGCGCTCCTCGTGGGCGGACTACGACGCCACCG
>JAICGP010000210.1 GCA_025923055.1 Thermoleophilia bacterium | reverse complement strand
GTCTTCGAGATGGCGCCCGAGATGAAGGGCTGGACGGCGCCCATCATCTTCACGTGGCCCATGTAGTGGATGGCGCGCTCGCCGACGGCGCAGTCGAAGACCGGGTAGTGCTCCGTCTTCAGGAACGGCGCGCCGACGACCGTGTTGCGGTCGTCCACGAACGCGACGACCTGGTCGCGCTCCTCGGGCGCGTAGCCGAGGCGGTCGAGCGCCATCGGGACGGTCTTGTTCACGATCGTGAGGTCGCCGCCGCCGACGAGCTTCTTCGACTTGACGAGCGAGAAGTCCGGCTCCACCCCGGTCGTGTCGCAGTCCATCATGAAGCTGATCGTCCCCGTGGGCGCGAGCACGCTCGCCTGCGCGTTCCGGTAGCCGGCCACCTCCCCGAGGTCGAGCGCCTCGTCCCACGACTTGCGCGCCGCCGTGAGCAGGTCGTCGGGGACGGCGTGCGCGTGCTCGATGTTGCCGACCGCCGCGCGGTGCTTGGCGATGACGCCGAGCATCGCGCCCGCGTTCGGCCGGTAGCCGGCGAAGGGGCCCATGCGCGCGGCGACCTCGGCCGACTTGCGGTAGCCGCGCCCGGTCATGAGCGCGGTCACGGCGGCGGCGAAGGCGCGGCCCTCGTCCGAGTCGTACGGGAGCCCGCGCGACATGAGGAGCGCGCCGAGGTTCGCGTAGCCGAGCCCGAGCTGGCGGTAGGCCTTCGCGTTTCGGTCGATCTCGGGCGTCGGGTAGCTCGAGTAGCCGACGAGGATCTCCTGGGCGAGGAAGACCGTGTCGACGGTGTGCTCGAACGCCTCGACGTCGAGGTCGCCGTCCTCGCGCCGGAACTTGAGCAGGTTGATGGAGGCGAGGTTGCACGCGCTGTCGTCGATCGACATGTACTCCGAGCACGGATTGGAGGCGTTGATGCGGCCCGTGTTCGGGAGCGTGTGCCAGGAGTTGATCGTCGTGTCGTACTGGACGCCCGGGTCGGCGCAGCGCCACGCCGCGTCGGCGGCCTGGCGCAGCAGGTCGCGCGCCGGCAGGGTCGAGACGACGGCCCCGTCCGTCCGCGCGGTGAGCTGCCAGTCCTCGCCCTTCTCGGCCGCCTCCATGAACGCGTCGGTGACGCGGATCGAGTTGTTCGCGTTCTGGTACTGGATCGAGGCCCAGTCGGGCGAGTCGAGCGTCATGTCGTAGCCGGCCGCCTCGAGGACGCGCGCCTTCTCCTCCTCGTGGGCCTTGCACCAGATGAACTCCTCGACGTCGGGGTGGTCGATGTCGAGGACGACCATCTTCGCGGCGCGCCGCGTCTTGCCGCCCGACTTGATCGTCCCGGCGGAGGCGTCGGCGCCGCGCATGAAGCTCACGGGCCCCGAGGCGTAGCCGCCCTTGGAGAGCTGCTCCTTGGAGGAGCGCAGCTTCGAGAGGTTGATGCCCGAGCCGGAGCCGCCGCGGAAGATGACGCCCTCGCGCCGGATCCAGTCGAGGATCGACTCCATCGAGTCGTCGATCGAGAGGATGAAGCAGTTGTGGACGGCGATGTTGTTCGCGAGATACTCGCCCGACTCGGTCTGGATGTCGTAGACGCCTTGGGCGCCGACGGGCTCGACCGCGACGATCTCCTCCTCGCGGAGGTCGGGGCAGCGCTTGAGGCCGCGGAGACCCAGGGACTCGAGGAGCTTTCGCTGCTTCGCTTCTCCCACGAATCCGACGAGCTCTGCAAACCGGGCCCGCTCGGAGCCGATGCCGATGACGACCTCGTGCAGATCGTGGCGATCTTCGCGCCGGTCGACCTTGTGAATCCGACGAGAGTAGATTCCGAGCACGTTGAGGAGGAGCTGGACGTCCTCCGTCCAGCACTCGCCGATGACGGCGAACGCGACACGCCCGCTCTCCTCGCCGCGCTCCCGTCGAACGGAGACGTAGCCGTCGGCCTGGAAGAGACTGCGTAGGTACGCGACGATCTCCTCGTGTGAGGCCGTCCAGAGCCGGTAGGGCGCCCGGATCTCGGTGCCGCGCGCGAGCAGCTGCCAGCTCTCCACGAACTCACGCAACGCCTCGCCGTAGAGACGGATGCGGCGGCATGAGAGCGACTCGTCCTTCGTCGGGACGTCACGCACGTGCCGGTGAACGTGCGGCAGGGCGAGATCGAGATTCTCCATCACCCAGGAGAACTCGTCGTCGTTGGCGACCTGGAACTCGATCGTGAGGGATCGGTTGGTTCCGTTCTCATACTGACCGACGAAGCCGTCTGCCTGGAGCCAGCCGGCAAGGGCGGCTTCCGCGACCGCAACGGCGCGATCGGGATCGGCAGCGAAGGTGTCGTCCAGATCGGCCGAGTCGGACACACCTGCGCCCACGGGGACGAGCGCCGGCGCCGCAACCTTTGCGCGGTGAGGATGCAGGTGCATCCGCATGCCTGCCCCGAGCTGATCGACTCGTAGCCACTCGGCGCCGACGCGACGCTCGCGCACCGCCTTCACGACGTGATCGGGTGTCGCCTCGACGAAGCTTCCGTTGCGGAGCCTGACGCGGTAGACCGGCTTCACCCCGTTCGCCTTGACCGCGACGATTCGAGTCGTGCCGTGAGCGTCGTAGACCTCGCGTCCAACCTGCTCCCCGAGGACGAGCTCGCCGATGGGCACCATGCCCTGCGGAGTCGAGATGAGCTGGTCGTAAGGCATGCACGCGCTCGCCTGCGGGCGCTCCTCGAAGCCGACGTTGAACCAGACGGGCGAGTTGAAGGAGGCGAGCTGGTTGACGAGGATCGCCTTCAGCTCGGCCTCGAAGGTCTCGGCCTCCTCGTCCTCGGCGAAGTAGCCGCCCTCGCGGCCCCAGGCGCCGATCGTGGCGACGACGCGGCCGATCATCTGGCGCACGCTCGACTCGCGCTCGGGCGAGGACATGCGGCCGCGGAAGTACTTCTGCGCGACGATGTTCGTCGCCGTCTGCGACCAGAACTTGGGGAACTCGACGCCCTTCTGCTCGAAGACGGGGCCGTCCTTGCCGGGGATGAAGGCGTCGCGGATCTCCCACTCGATCTCGTCGAACGGATCGCGGCCGGGGATCGTGAAGTAACGGCGCACGCCGCAGGAGCGCTCCGCGTCGGAGACGGCGTTGACGAGAGCCTCGTCCTCGATCACGGGTGGGCTGACGGTGCGCGCAGCGGACGCCATTTCTCCCTCCAAGGGTATCTGTACCGGTGCTTCGTCCAGTGCCCCGGCGAGCGGGGGACCAAGGAGAGTAGAGCGAGCGCCGGACGGAGCAGCGCGAGGCCGATTTGCAGGGCTTTCTCGCCGGTTCGGCTACCCGAGCGCGACGCGCTCGGGAGTGCGAACCTACAGTGACTCGCACCGTGAAGCTGATCGTCCAGATTCCCTGCCTCGACGAAGCGGAGACGCTCCCCGCGACGCTCGCCGACCTCCCCCGCGAGGTGGACGGCTTCGAGACGGTCGAGTGGCTCGTCGTCGACGACGGCTCGAGCGACGGGACGGCCGACGTCGCCCGCGCGCTGGGGGTCGACCACATCGTCAGCTTCAACTCGAACCGCGGCCTCGCGGTGGCGTTCCAGGCCGGCCTCGACGCCGCGCTGAAGCTGGGCGCCGACGTCGTCGTCAACACGGACGCGGACAACCAGTACGCGGGCAGCGACGTGGCCAAGCTCGTCCGCCCGATCCTCGCCGGCGAGGCCGACATGGTCGTCGGGACGCGCGACATCAAGCGCCATGACGAGTTCTCGTCCCTGAAGAAGCTCCTCCAGTCGTGGGGCTCCTGGGTCGTCCGCCAGGCCTCGGAGACCGAGATCCCGGACGCGACGTCGGGCTTCCGCGCCTACAGCCGCGAGGCCGCGCTGCGCGTCAACGTCGTCTCCCGCTTCTCGTACACGCTCGAGACGATCATCCAGGCGGGCAAGAGCGACATCGCCGTGGAGCACGTCCCGATCCGGACGAACCCGAAGACGCGCGAGTCCCGACTCTTCAGGTCGATCCCGCAGTACCTGAAGCGCTCGGTCGGGACGATCTTCCGGATCTACGTCATGTACGAGCCGCTGCCGATCTTCCTCTGGCCGGCGGCCGTGACGGGGCTCCTGGGAGCGTTCCTCACAGCGCGCTTCGGCTGGTACTACGTCACCGAGCCCGGGCCGACCGGCCACGTCCAGTCGCTCGTGGCCGGAGCGGCCCTGATCGTCTTCTCCGTGCAACTCGTGCTCCTCGCGGTGATCAGCGACCTGCTGCGCTCGAATCGGATGCTGCTCGAGCGCACGCTCCAGCGGGTGCGGAAGATCGAGCTGGAGCTCGGCGTGAAGCCGGACAGCCTCAGCGAGGAGCCGCTGGAAACCGCCCGGAACGTCGAGCGGTAGCGCGTCCGCCGGCTACTCGAGCGCCTCGCAACCGGGAGCGACGGCGAGCGGGCCGAGCGGGGTGGGACG
>JAICGP010000209.1 GCA_025923055.1 Thermoleophilia bacterium | reverse complement strand
GGATCTTCTGCGCGCTCGCGCCCATGAAGGCCGGGTTGTCGAACCAGCGGAAGGCGGCGAGGACGCCGAGCAGCGCGCGCGTGGCGAGGACCGCCGTGATCATCGAGATCAGCGTCCCGATCAGGAGCATGAGCGCGAAGCCGCGCACGCCTCCGGTCGCGGCGGCGAAGAGCACGAACGCCGTGATCATCGTGACGACGTTCGCGTCGACGATCGTGGCGAAGCCCTTGCGGTACCCCGTCGCGATGGCGGCGCGCACCGATTTCCCCGCGCGCACCTCTTCCTTGATGCGCTCGAAGATGACGATGTTCGCGTCCGCGGCGACGCCGATCGTGAGGATGATCCCCGCGATGCCGGGCAGGGTCATCGTCACGTTGAAGAGCAGGATGGCGCCGTAGAGGAAGACGCCGTACACGGCGAGGCCGACGATGGCGACGACGCCGAGGAAGCGGTACACGACCAAGAGGAAGAGCGCGACGGCGATCAGCCCGCCGATGCCGGCGATGAGCGCCTCGCGGAGGGAGTCCTCGCCGAGGGTGGCCGAGATCGTCGTGCGGTCGACCTGCACGAACTCGACGGGCAGGGCACCCGTCTGGAGGACGAGGGCGAGGTCCTCCGCCTCCTCGAGCGAGTCGAGGCCCGTGATCTGCGCGCTGCCGCCCGCGATCCCGTCGGCGAGCTGCGGATCGGTGAAGTCGATGATCGGGAACGAGCGGATCTCGCCGTCGAGGACGATGGCGAAGCTCTGCGCGAACGCGCGAGCCTCCTCGCCGCGCCCGGTGACGCCGTTCTGGGCGGCGAGCGTGGCGCCGCGCTGGGAGAGCTCGCGCGTGATGTCGTGGAACTTGTCCCCGCCGCGGTCGGTGAAGTCGAGGAGGACGATCGGCTCCCCGTTGCTGCCGAAGTCCTGGCGGGTGCCGTCGGCGTTCAGGTCCTCGCCGGTGAGCGCCGGGATCGGCTCTTCCTCGTTGTTCGGCTGGTAGCGGTAGAGGTAGTACCAGGTCTCCGCCGGGTTGACGCCGCCGGGGCAGCCGAGCGCGGGCGGGCCGCAGGTGAGCACCGTCTTGTTGCTGGGCACGACGTAGAACTCCGCGCCCTCGGGCGCCTCGCCGCCCTCCACCTGCTGGAGGAGCTCCTCCTTCGTGGCGGCGGGGCCCGCGAGGCGCGACTTCGACTCCGAGTAGAGGTACCACTCGCGCGGCCGGGCGCCCTCGGACACCTCGTCCTCGGGGGTGAGCAGCGGCAGGAGCGTGGCGCTCGCGAGCGGCTGCCCGTTCTGGTCCTGGGAGAGCGGGTCGACGTCCCCCGCGAGGTCGTAGAACTCGAGCTGCGCGGTCTGGCCGATGATGTCGGCGGCGCGTCCCTGGTCGAAGACGCCGGCGAGGTCGACGACGATCTGGTTCGAGCCCTGCTTGCGGATCTCGGGCTCCGAGACGCCGATCTTGTCGACGCGGTTGCGGATGATCTCGACCGAGCGGTCGAGGTCGGCCTCGGTGAGCTCCTGCCCGGCCTCCGGGCGCGCCTCGAGGACGACCTCGAGGCCGCCCTGCAGGTCGAGCCCGAGAGTCGGCTCGCGAAAGGCGCCGAGCGCGACGACGCCGGCGATCGCGCCGAAGAGGGCGAGCAGGATGAGGAAGTAGCGACGCACGAGGGGGGTTCGTCTTTCGCCTAGCGGCGGGCCTGCTCCTCCGGCAGCGCCTCGGGCTCCTCGACGGTCATCGGCTCGGGCGCCTCGGCCGGCTCGTCCGCCATGGCGGCCGCCTCTTCGGGCGAGACCTTGTTGGAGATCGCGCGTCGCGCGACGGCGATGCGGACGTCGGCGTCGATCTCGAGCTGCACGCGGTCGTCGTCGATCGCCGTCACCTCCCCGTAGATGCCGCCCGCGGTCACGACCTCGTCGCCGACGTTCAGGCTCTGCAGCATCTCCTGGTGACGCTTGGCCTGCTGCCGCTGCGGCCTGATCAGGAGCAGGTACAGGAAGACCAGCATCACGAGAAAGAAGATGAAGATCGGATCCAATGGGCCTCCTAGCCGGGTCCCTCTGCGACCCCGCGGCACCCGGCAGGGGCGCCGGCAAGGGAACGGGAAACGCACATTCTGCCGGACAAAAGTATCAGGCGCGCGGCGCCGCTAGGGCCGAGCGTTCGTGGCGACGGCGGCCTCCCCGAGACGCTCGAGCGCTGCGGCCTTGTAGGCGCCGAGCCGCCCCTCCTCGATCGCAGCGCGGGCGCCGGCCGTGAAGTCGAGCAGGAAGCGGACGTTGTGCTCCGAGAGGAGGGCGAGGCCGAGGAGCTCCTGCTGGTTGACGAGGTGGCGGAGGTACGCGCGGGAGAAGCCGGTGCACGCGCGGCAGGGGCAGCCGTCCTGGAGCGGCCGGGCATCGCGGGAGAAGCGGGCGTTGCGGAGGTTGAGGCGTCCCTCCCACGTGAGCGCGGAGCCCGTCCGCCCGAGGCGGGTCGGCAGGACGCAGTCGAACATGTCGACGCCGCGCTCGACCACCCCGAGGATCCCCGCGGGGTCGCCGATCCCCATGAAGTAGCGGGGCCGCTCGGCCGGGAGGAGCGGCGCAGCCCACGCGACCGTGTCGAGCATGAGCGCCCGGTCCTCCCCCACGCTGAGGCCCCCGAGGGCGTTGCCGTCGAGGCCGAGCTCGCCGATCTCCTCGAGCGACCGCCGGCGCAGCTCGCGGTCGGTGCCGCCCTGGGAGATCCCGAAGAGGAGCTGGCCCTCGGCGCGCGGCGAGGCGAGCTGTCGTCGCGCCCAGGCCGTCGTCGTCGCGGCCGCGGCCGCGAGGTCGTCTCGCGAGGCGTCCGCCGGGAGGCAGATGTCCAGACACATGGCGACGTCCGACGCGAGCTCCCGCTGGATTTTGGCGACGAGCTCGGGCGTGAACCGGGCCGGCTCGCCGTCGTAGACGGAGCGGAAGGTGACCCCGTCCTCGTCGGTGCGCACGATCGTGTCCCGGAGAGAGAAGACCTGGAAGCCGCCCGAGTCGGTGAGGATCGGCCCGTCCCAGCCCATGAAGCGGTGCAGCCCGCCGAGCTCGCCTACGACGGCCGTGCCCGGGCGGAAGTGCAGGTGGTACGTGTTCCCGAGGAGGATGGTCGTCCCGAGCTCGCGGAGCCGAGCCGGGTCGAGCGCCTTGACGGTGCCCTTCGTCCCCACCGGCATGAAGGCGGGCGTCGGTACGTCCCCGTGCGCCGTCGTCAGGACCCCGCTGCGGGCCTCGCCGTCGGTCGCGTTCACCGTGAAGCTCACGACGCAGATCCTTGTCGCTTTCGGCGCGGTGCGCGCGTTTTCCGTGCGCTTTTCGACGTTACGCTGGGGCATGGGTGGTGGGCCGGGGTGCCCCAAAGGAAGACGGGGAGGCGCGTCACAGCAGCAGCATCGCGTCGCCGAAGGAGTAGAAGCGGTAGCGCTCCTCGATCGCGAGCCGGTAGAGGCGCCGCGTCTCCTCGACGCCCGCGAATGCCATCACGAGCGCGAGGAGCGTCGAGCGCGGCAGGTGGAAGTTCGTGACGAGCGCGTCCACGCGCCGGAAGTCGAAGCCGGGGATGACGAAGAGGCCCGTCCGCCCGGCGAGCGGCGCGCCGCGCGCGAGCGACTCGAGCACGCGCACCGTCGTCGTCCCGACGGCGACGACCGTCTCCGCGGCCGCTATCCGCTCCCATGCCGCCGGCTCGACGCGGTAGCGCTCGCTGTGGATCTCGTGCTCGCCGAGGTTCGCCGCCGTCACGGGGCGGAACGTGTCGAGTCCGACGTGGAGCGTGATCCGCTCGACGTCGAGCCGCTCGAGAAGCCCCGGCGTGAAGTGGAGCCCGGCGGTCGGCGCAGCCGCCGAGCCGGCCTCGTCGGCGTAGACGGTCTGGTACCGCTCTGGGTCCCGGAGCGGCTCGGTGATGTAGGGCGGCAACGGCGCCTCGCCGGCCGGCTCGCCCTCCAGCCGGACGAGCCAGCGGCCGCCTCCCATCGACTCGACGAGCTCGAGCGGCCCCAGCCGCGTCCCAGCCCGCAGCCGCCTGCTCGGACGCGCGAGCGCCTCCCAGAGGCCGCCGCCGACCGGCTCGAGCAGGAGCACCTCCGCCTCGCCGCCCGTCGGGCGTCGCAGCCGCAGCCGGGCCGGGACGACGCGCGTGTCGTTCACGACCACGAGCGCGCCCGGAGGAAGCTCGTCCGGCAGGTCGCCGAAGCGACGGTGGCGCACGTCCCCGCTCGCCCGCTCGGCGACGAGCAAGCGCGAGGCGTCGCGCCGGGCGGCCGGAGCCTGCGCGATCAGCTCGGGAGGCAGGTCGTAGTCGAGCTCGGACGTCCTCATGCGGTCCGACGCCAAGAGTAGGGTCCGGGCCGTGGAACGTGACGCTCTCGAACGCGCCCGCAGGAGGCTGGCGGAGGCCCGTGAGGAGGGGCCCAGCCGCGCCGACCTCGCCGCGGC
>JAICGP010000208.1 GCA_025923055.1 Thermoleophilia bacterium | reverse complement strand
CGTGCGGCAGGCCGCTTCCCGATCTTCCGCTACGAGATCCGACGCTGGCGTGAGGGTTTCATCCCGGACGTCGCCGAGGCTGTCGCAAGTCCGCAGCGCCTCAGCACCGATCCCGATGCCGCCAGGCGGCTGCTCGCGCTCGTCCCGCAGGTGCCGACCCCCGTGTGGGCCCGGGACGACCTCGGCACAGGCGAGATGTGGAACTCGAACTCGATGATCTCCTGGCTAGTCGTGCGCAGCGGCCTCGACGTCGAGTCGATCCAGCTCCCACCCGGCGGGCGAGCCCCCGGCTGGCGCGCCGGCATCGTCGTCGCGCGGCGCCAGCAGGCGCGCCAGCGCCGCCGGGGGTCGACGCAACCTGCGGCCACACCCGAAGAAAGGACGCCGGCGTGAGCACCACCACCCCCTCAGTGCAGGACGCGACCACGGTCAGGACGAGCCGTTCCACCGGGCTTCGCAGGCCGGAACTGGGGCCATCGCCCGCTCAGGTGGCACCGCCCCTGCTGCCGGAGCAGCATTCGCTCGTCCGTTCGCTCGTTCTACACCTCTTTCCGGGAGCCGCGCTGTTCGCGTTCGTCGTGGCCGCCGCGGCGATCGGGGTACCCGCCGTCGTTGCGCTCCTGGCTGGAATCGCGCTCGTCGTAGTCCCGCTCGAGCTCGGCTACCTCCTCTTCCAGGGGAGGCGGAGAAGCGGGCACTGGTCTCTCTCCGAGGTGGTTGCGTATGGGGAGCCGATGCCGTCGAAGGGGGTGGCGCTGTGGGCCGTTCCGCTGGTTGCCTGGTTCATCGTCATCTTGATCTTCTCCACCGCGGTCCTCGACGAGCGGATCGCGGAAGGCGTCTTTTCCTGGTACCCGGAGTCGATCCGGGAGTTCGCGTCCTTCGACGAAGGCACGACGTACGCAACCTGGATCCTGGTCGTCTTCTTCGCGGCGGCGTTCGCAATCAACGGCGTGCTCGGTCCCATCGTCGAGGAGCTCTACTTCCGCGGCCATCTGCTGCCGCGGATCGAACGCTACGGCCGCGGAGCACCACTCCTGAACGCGATCCTCTTCTCGCTCTACCACTTCTGGACTCCGTGGCAGAACGCAGGCCGGGTGCTCGCGCTGCTTCCCTGGATCTACACCGTGTGGAGGAAGCGCAGCCTGAAGCTTTCCATCGCGGTCCACATCTCGGTCAACTGCATCTTCCTCCTCCTCGTGCTTGCGGCCGTCCGGTGACGGACGGCACGGTTGTGGGAAGGGCCGGACGAGCAGCGAACGAGTCACGCGGCACCGGCCTTCGGGCGAAGCTGGGCCACGCCGGACGCGCGCGCTATGCAGGGGCTCATCACGGGGCAGCCGACGTAAGCTCAGGACCGCAGCGGCCGGGATCGACGCGACCCTAGGTCGAGAAGCTGACCGGGAAGGTCGCTTCCCAGGTCAGCGTGAGGAGGAAGGCGACCCACCCGAGCACGAGGATCGCCGCGCGGCTGCGCGGGGACGGAAGCCGCGTGCTGATCCCCGCGAAGAAGAGCGCCAAGGCGAACATCACCACCGCGAGCACGTAGTTGTCGGAGCGCTGGTTGTTACGCCGGGCTAGCTCGGCGGCTGCGGTCGCGTCGGCCTCGAGGCGGTCCGCCCTTTCCCCCTCCGCCAGTCGGTACTCCGGCAGTTGGAACGGCGTGAGAGGCGCATCCGGGTTCATCAGAGGTCGTGTTGCGATCCAGGCGTCGACCGCCGGACGGAACTCGGCCCGGAAGCGGTCGAAGTAGAAGTCCCGCAACAGCCCCTCCTCCCTGGCGTAGGCGTCCGCCCACTGCACGAAGGTGACGACGTCGATCTGGGTCTGCGTGTTCGCACGCGCGGAAGCGCGGGTCGACTCGAGCCGGTTGGCGTTCGCCTCGCTGAACGCGATCGCCTGCTCGCCGCTCCAGCGCGTCGACTGGTAGCCGCTCCATGCGGTTGCCACCGCGGCGACGGCGATCAGCACCGTCGCGCCGAGCTCGAGCCACTGAGCCAGGCGCGAGTCCTCAGGTGCCCTGTCCCTACTCACAGCTAGTGATTCGCCCCTTCGCCGATTGAGCCTCCTGTCGGCAAGTTGACGCACAGACCGCCGCCGCCGGTGTGCCCGGAGCGGACGGAGTACGGTCTCCGCGTGAGCCGAGACATCCGCTACGCCACGAGCGGCGACTTTCAGATCGCCTACGACGTCTTCGGAGCCGGCCCGCGCGACCTCGTCTTCGTCCACGGCTGGGTCACGAACGTCGAGCTGCTCTGGGAGCACCCGCGCGTCGCGCGCGCGCTCGAGCGCCTCGCCTCGTTCTGCCGGGTGATCAACTTCGACAAGCGAGGAACGGGCCTCTCCGACCGCGTCCCGGTCGACCAGCTGCCGACCCTCGAGCAACGGATGGACGACGTCCGCGCGGTCATGGACGACGCGGGCTCCGAGCGCGCCGTCCTGTTCGGCCACTCGGAGGGCGGCCCGATGTGCGCGCTCTTCGCCGCGGCCAACCCGGAACGCACCGAGGGCCTCGTCCTCTACGGCACCTTCGCCGTGCGGGAATGGGCGCCCGACTACCCGTGGGCGCCGACGCGCGAGGAGCGCGAACGCCACGTCCGGAGGATCAAGGAGGAGTGGGGCGGCGTCGCCCATCTCGACGTGCTGGCGCCGGGCGTCGTCGACGACAAGGAGTTCCGCGACTGGTGGACGCGGTACCTCCGCTCCAGTGCGAGCCCGGCTGCGGCCGCCGCGCTGACCAGCATGAACAGCAACGTCGACGTCCGTTCGATCCTGCCCTCGATCTCGGTCCCGACGCTGATCGTCCACCGCAGCGGCGACCGGAGTGCGGACGTCTGCGGCGCCCGCTGGATGGCGGAGCAGATCCCCGGCTCGCGCCTCGTCGAGCTTCCCGGCGAGGACCATCTGATCTGGGCCGACCCCGATCCGATCATCGACGTCCTCGAGGAGTTCGTCACCGGCGTGCCCCCGGCCGAGGTGCCCGACCGGGTCCTGCTCACCGTGCTCTTCACCGACATCGTCGCCTCCACCGAGACCGCCGCGGAGCTCGGCGACGCGGCCTGGCGCAGGCTGCTCGACCGTCACGACGAGACCGTGCGCCGCTATCTCCGCCGTTACCAGGGCCGCGAGGTCAAGGCAACGGGCGACGGCTTCCTGGCGGTCTTCGACGGGCCCGCGCGCGCCGTCCGCTGCGCGCAGGCGATCGCGGAGGCGATGGTCGCGCTCGGCCTCCAGGTGCGCAGTGGGGTCCATACGGGCGAAGTCGAGCTGCGAGGGAACGATCTCGGCGGGGTCGCCGTGCACGCCGGCGCGAGGATCGCGACGGTGGCCGGCGCCGGCGAGGTGCTCGTGTCCCGGACGGTCGTCGACCTGGTCGCCGGCTCCGGGATCGTCTTCGAGAGCCGCGGCACGCACGAGCTCCGAGGCATCCCGGGCAGCTGGGAGCTCTACGCCGCCGGCTGAGCGCGGACGGGCACGCCGGAGGCGGACGCGTGGACGTGCGACGATCCACACCGATGGAGGCGGAGATCGAGTACGCGTGGAACGGCGAGACCTCGCTCGCCTACCAGGTGCTCGAGGGGCCCGACCCGGGCCTGCTCTATCTGCAGGGCTACCTGTCGAACGTCGAGCTGAACGCGGACCACCCGCCCTTCGCCCGCTTCCTCCGCGAGCTCGCTCGCATCAACCGAGTCGTCGTGACGGATCGGCGAGGCCTCGGCTGCTCCGAGCGGTTCACACCGGCGGACACGCCCGCGCTCGAGGACCTCCTCGCCGACGTGTCGGCCGTCCTGGACGCGGCGGGATGCAACCGGTGCACGCTCTTCGCGACCGGCGACTGCGGCCCGCTCGCGTGCCTCTTCGCCGCGACGTTCCCCGACCGCGTCTCTGCCTTGATCCTGTGGGGGACCGCCGCGACCTGGAAGGTGTCCGACGAGACGCCCTGGGGCCACTCGCCGGACGAGCACGAGGCGATCGCGCGGGAGATCCGCGATCACCTCGGGGACGGAAGCTGGACGCGCGCGCGGGCGCCGTCGACGATCACGGGAGAGGCCGGTATGGCATGGGCGAGACGGTACGAGCGCCTGTCGCTGACGCCCGGCTCGGTCTACTGGGAAGGCGTCCGGTTCGCGGAGACCGACGTCCGGGGCGTTCTCTCCTCCGTGCACGTGCCCACGCTCGTGCTCCACCGCGAGGGCGATCCGGAGGAGCCGATCGAGAGCGGGCGCCTCCTCGCCTCGCGGCTCCCGCGTGCGACGCTCGAGGAGCTCGAGGGCGGCGACCACTTCCCGTGGGCCGGCGACCAGCGGCCCGTCCTGCTCGCCGTGGAGCGCTTCCTCGCCGGCGTCCGGAGCGATCTCGAGGAGCTGAACCGCGTGCTCTCCACGGTGCTCTTCACCGACATCGTCGACTCGACGCGAAAGGCGGCCGAGCTCGGCGACGCGCGCTGGCGCGAGCTGCTCGAACGCCACCACTCGACCGTCCGCGGCCT
>JAICGP010000207.1 GCA_025923055.1 Thermoleophilia bacterium | reverse complement strand
GAGGTCGTTGGTTCCCGCGGAGAGGCTCGACGTGATCTCGCCCGGGACGGCGAACACCTCCCGCCCGAGCTCGAGCGCGAAGTCGGCGGTGATCAACGCCCCGGAGCGCTCGCGGGCCTCGACGACGATCGTGGCCCGAGCTAGGCCGGCGACGATCCTGTTTCGGGCCGGAAAGCGCCACGGAGACGGCTCCACGCCGGGCGGGTACTCCGAGACGACCGCACCGCTCTCGGCAACCCGCCCGGCCAGGTGGGCGTGAGCGCGCGGGTAGTCGCGGTCGATCCCGCAGCCGAGCACGGCGACGGTCGGGCCGCATGCGGCGAGGGCGCCGCGGTGGGCCTCGCCGTCGATCCCGCGCGCGAGCCCGCTCACCACGACCACGCCCGCAGCCGTAAGCGCACGGGAGATCTCGCGGGCGACCTGTGCCCCGTACGAAGAGCAGCTGCGCGCCCCCACGACCGCGACGCTCGGCTCCGCGAGGACGGCGGCCGGTCCGCCGCGGAGGTAGAGGCGGTCCGGCGGATCGTGGAGCTCGGCGAGGAGCGGCGGATAGCCCGCCCCCCCACGGGAGACGACGGAGTAGCTCACGTGCCGAGCTCCGGCGGCGGCCGGTAGGAGAGCGCCTCGGCGACGTGGGCCGGCTCGATCGTCACCGCCCCGGCCAGCGCCGCCACGGTCGCGGCCGCGCGAAGCACCCGCGCACGGCCTCGCGCCGAGAGAGGGAGCGCGTCCACGGCTCGGGCGAGGAGCTCGCGAGCCTCCCTGCCGAGGCGCGGCCTGGCCTCCCGCACCGCCTCGGCCGCGGGCTCCACCCGCGCCCGCACGACGCCGGACGCCTCGCCGGGCGGCGCGTCGAGCTCCCTCGCCCGGGACCGCGGCATCGCGACGACGAGGTCGAAGCGGTCGAGAAGGGCGCGCGAGAGCTTCGCCGAGTACGCGGCGAGCTTCTGCGGGCTGCAGCGGCACTCGAGAGACGGATCGCCCCGCGCCCCGCAAGGGCACATGTTCATCGTCCCGACCAGCACGAAGCGCGCCGGGAACGACGCCTGCCCGGCCACGCGCGCGATCGCCACGCAGCCGTCCTCGAGCGGCTGGCGCAGAGCCTCCAGGACGGGCCGGTGGAACTCCGGAAGCTCGTCGAGCAGGAGGACGCCGCGGTGCGCGAGGCTCACCTCGCCCGGTCGTGGCCCGGGCCCGCCGCCGACCACCGCCGCCGCGGAGGCCGTGTGGTGCGGCGCGCGGAACGGCGGGCGGTCGACGAGCGGCCGCGAGGGAGGAAGCACGCCCACGACGGAGTGGATCCGCGTCACCTCCAGGGCCTCGTCCAGCGTCAGCGGCGGCAGGATCCCCGGCAGCCGGCGGGCGAGCATCGTCTTCCCCGTGCCCGGCGGGCCGGCGAGCAGCACGTTGTGACGGCCGGCGGCGGCGATCTCGAGCGCCCGCCGGGCGCGCTCCTGGCCGCGCACCTCGGCGAGGTCGGGGCCGGAGCCGTTCCGAGAGGGCGAGGAGGCGGGCTCCACAGGCTCGGGCTCGTAGCGGCCGCGGAGGTAGGCCCCGGCCTCCGCGAGGTGCCGGAGCGGGATGGGCGCGATGCCCGCCAGGGCTGCCTCGGGAGCCGACTCGTGCGGGCAGAGCAGGCGCCTGAGCCCCGCCCGCCGCGCCGCCTCGGCGGCGACGATGACGCCGGGGACCGGCCGCAGGCGCCCGTCGAGGCCCAGCTCGCCGACGGCTGCGTGCTCCGCGAGCCGCTCCGGTGGAACCTGCCGCGACGCGGCCAGCACGGCGAGAGCGATGGGGAGGTCGTAGCCGGACCCCTCCTTCCGAAGCCCGGCCGGGGCCAGATTGACCGTGATCCGGCGCAGCGGCCACTCGAGCTCCGCGCTCGTGATGCCGCTTCGCACCCGCTCCTTGGCCTCCTGGCAAGCCTTGTCGGGGAGCCCGACGATCGCGAACGCGGGCACGCCGTTCTGGAGATGAGCTTCGACCTCGACGGCCCTGGCCTCGATCCCGACCAGCGCATGGGTGAGGGCGCGCGCGAGCACGTCTCCACGCTAGGGAGCGCCGGCGCACGGGTGTGTGGCGGATCGAGCCGAGGGAGTCGCAGACCCGTGCCGGAAGCGTGCGCGCTCAGCCGAAGGAGGCGCGCTCGATCCGCCGGCCGCGCACGGCCACGGCCTCGAAGCGCACGTCGAGCTCGGCCAGCTCCGGTCGCCGCGCGAGCCACGCGACTGCCGCCTCGGCGACGCGGCGGGCCTTCTCGGGCCCGACCGCCTCCAGCGGATGGCCGTAGCCCGGGCCGCTTCTCGCCTTCACCTCGCAGAAGACGAGGCGGCGCCCGCGGCGGACGACGAGGTCGAGCTCGTAGCGACCCGCCCGCGCGTTGGCGTCGAGGATGCGGTAGCCGCGGAGGAGGTAGTGGCGCCTGACGCGCCGCTCGGCCTCAGGCCCGAGCCGCCGCGACGGCGGCGGGCTCGTCGATGCCGCTCTCGAGCTCCGCATAGCACCGTGCCTCGAAGGAGCGCCGGTGGATCGCGCTCGGGCCGAGCCGCCGCACGATCGCCGAGTGGCCGGGCGTGATGTAGCCGACGTGCGAGGCGAACTCGTACTGCGGGAAGACGGCGTCCAGCCGACGCATGGCGCGGTCGCGGACGACCTTGGCCACGATCGACGCCGCCGCGATCGCGGCGCTCTTGCTGTCCCCGTCCACGACCGCCTGGTGCTCGGGCGCCAGCGGGCCGAGGCGGAACCCGTCCACGAGGCAGGCCTCGGCGGGCGGCGCGAGGGAGGCGAGCGCCTCGCGCAGCCCGCGCAGGTTGGAGCGGTGCAGGCCGTCGCGGTCGATCGCCTCGGGCGGGATGACGCGCACGGAGATGCGCGTGGCACAGCGGGTCACCGCCCGGAAGAGCTCTTCCCGCCGGGCGTGGTCGACCTGCTTCGAGTCGTTGAGCAGCGCGAGCGGCCGCACGGCGTGGTCCCGCAGGCGGTCGTAGTCGAGGAGGACGCCGGCCGTGACGAGCGGGCCCGCCAGGCTGCCCCTCCCCGCCTCGTCGGCGCCTGCGACGAAGCGGACGCCGAGACGGCGGTCGAAGGCGAGGAGCTTGCGGCCCGGACGGCGGGTGGTCGCCACGGGCGCGAGGATAGCGGTCAGGTCCGCTGCTTCTCGCGGACGCGCGCCTTCTTCCCCACCTTGGAGCGCAAGTAGTAGAGCTTGGCGCGGTTGACGTCGCCGATCGCGCCGACCTCGATCCGCTCGATCTTGGGCGAGTGAACCGGGAACGTCCGCTCGACGCCGACGCCGAAGGAGTTCTTGCGCACCGTGAATGTCTCGCGGACGCCGGCGCCCTGGCGCCTGATCACGATCCCCTCGAACACCTGCACCCGGCGGCGCTGGCCCTCGATCACCTGGAAGTGGACCCGCACCGTGTCGCCCGCCTTGAACTGCGGGATGTCGTCGCGCAGCTGCCTGCGCTCGAGGATGTCGATGGGCGTCGTCATGAAAAAGGCGGCCCGAGGCCGCGCGGAAATGCTAGCGGAACCCGATCCGCTGCGGCGGCCAGTAGAGCGAGAACACGGGCCCGATCAGGTTCTCGCGCGGCACCGAGCCCCACTCGCGGCTGTCGCAGGACTGCCAGCGGTTGTCGCCCATCATGAAGTACTCCCCCTCCGGAACCGTGACTGGCCCGAACTCCTCCCCGGCCTCGCCACCGAAGAGATACGGCTCGGCGACGGGGCGCCCGTTGACGTAGAGCGCGTCGCCGCGGGTCTCGAGCATGTCGCCGGGGAGCCCGATCAGGCGCTTCACGAAGACGCCGGCGGGGCCGGGGCACACGTCCTCGGCCTCCGGCGGCGTCTCGAAGACGACGATGTCACCGCGCTTCGGGTCGACGAAGTGGTAGACGAACCGGTTCGCGAGGACGCGGTCCGACGAGCTCTCCTGGCAGCCCGGCTCCGGGGCGGCGCAGTGGAGCGTCGGCTCCATCGACGAGGACGGGATCCGGTACGGGTTCACCACCCACGCCTTGATCGCGAGCACCGCTCCCACGGCGACGACGATCGTGATCGCCCAGTCGACGACCGTCGGCCAGGGATCGGGGAGGGACTCGAGCCGGCTCCGGAGGAAGACGGGCCTCCGTCAGCGCAGGCCGAGGCGCGTCGGCGGCCAGTAGACGGCGAACACCGGCCCGATCAGGTCGTCCCGGCTCACGGGGCCCCACTCGCGGCTGTCGCAGGACTGCCCACGGTTGTCGCCCATCATGAAGTACTCGTCGGCGCCCAGCGTCCGCTGCCGGAAGTCCGGTCCGGGGCCGCCGCCGTTCACGTACGGCTCCGCGACCGGCTCGCCGTTGACGCGCAGCGTGCCGCGGCGCTGCCCGATCGTGTCGCCGGGAAGGGCGACGAGGCGCTTCACGAAGGTCCCGCCGGCGCCGCAGCGCTCGAGCGTCCGCTCGGGGGTCTCGAAGACCACGATGTCGCCGCGCTCGGGATCGCGGAAGCGGTAGATGAAGCGGTTGGCGAGCACGCGGTCGGAGGACTCCGCCTGGCACCCGACGCCGGGGGCAGCG
>JAICGP010000206.1 GCA_025923055.1 Thermoleophilia bacterium | reverse complement strand
CTGGCCGGAGCATCGGAAACGCCGAGCGTCTGCTGCGCGGCTGGGGCCCTTTGCTCTCGGCGTCCCTTCCCGTGCGCCCGCCGGGCTCCGCGTTCGGCGCGCGTAGTCTAGCCGCGGAGGAGGCCGGAACCCGCTTGGGCACGAGCCCCTGGGCCCGCCGCCGGTACGATCGCCCACGATGGTCCGGAGGTCGCTCGCGCTGTGATCCACGTCAAGCACGCGCTCGATCGCGTCCTCGCGCTCGTCGGCCTCGTCGTCCTCTCGCCGCTCCTCGCCGCCATCGCCGTCTGGATCCTCGTCACGTCCGGACGGCCCGTCCTCCTGCGCCAGGAGCGCGCCGGGCTGCACGGGCGGCCGTTCCGGATGCTCAAGTTCCGGACGATGGTCCCCGACGCGGTCGCCGCCGCAGGGAAGCTCGGCCTCGAGGATCCCTACGGGCTCGTCGACGGCGATCCGCGCATTACGCGGCCGGGCCGCTTCCTGCGCCGGACCGGCCTGGACGAGCTTCCGCAGCTCTGGAACGTCCTGCGCGGCGAGATGAGCCTCGTCGGCCCCCGCCCGGACCTCGTCGAGCAGGCGGCGCGCTACACGGAGGAGGACAGCCGCCGGCTCGCGATGCGGCCCGGCCTCACGGGCTGGTCGCAGATCCAGGGGCGCGCCGAGATCCCCTGGCCGGTCCGCTTCCGCCACGACGCCTGGTACGTGGCCAACTGGTCGCTCCGTCTCGACGCGACGATCCTCATGAGGACGCTGGCCCACCTGCGGGGGCCCGAGGAGAGGCCGGTCGACGACCGCATGAACATCGAGCGCGCCCGTCGCGCCGGCCGCGGGAGCGCCGTCGAGGTGCCGCCGGACGAGTGGGACGGCGTCCTCGCCGGGCTCGGCTGCGCCGACGCGTACTTCCTGCGCGCCTACGTGGAGGCGTCCTGCGTGCTGGACGGCGGCCGCCCGACCCTCCTGCGCCGTGGGGACGCCGTCTTCGCGTGCAGCGTGCGGCCGATCCCGGGCAGCGACCGCGAGGACGTGACGACCCCGTACGGCTACGGCGGGCCGGCCGGCCCGGATGCCGCTGCCTTCTGGGAGCCGTACGAACGCTGGTGCGCCGAGCGCGCCCTCGTCTCGACCTTCCTCCGCTTCCATCCGCTCCTCGGTAACCAGCGCGACGTTCCCTCGACGGTTCGGCTCGAGCGGCTCGCGGACACGACGGCGTGGCCGCTCGACGGCACCGGCGACCTCGTCGAGTCGATGCACCGCCATCACCGTCGCGCCGTTCGCGGCGCCGCCCGCGACCTGACCGTCCGCGGCGAGGAGGCGCCGCGTGACCTCGAGCCCTTCGTCGCCCTCTACGAGGAGACGATGCGGCGCCGGGAGGCGAACGAGTTCTACCTCTTCCCGCCGGCGTACTGGGAGGCGCTGGGAGGCCTGCGCGACCGGCTCGTCCTGTTCGAGGCGGTGGACGACGAGGGCGTCGTGGCGGCGATCCTGTGCCTCGCGACGGCTCCGTGGCTCCACTACCACCTGGGCGGCTCCGCGGAGCGCGCAGGTCGCTCGCGGGCCATGCACCTGCTGCTCCTGACGGCGGCGCGCTGGGGGCGGGAGCGCGGCTTCGAGGCGCTCCATCTCGGCGGCGGCGTCGGCGGCGGCGAGGACTCGCTCTGGCAGTTCAAGCGGCGCTTCGCGCCCGCGGGAGCCCGGGAGATGTGGATCGGCAAGGCCGTCCACGACGCACGCGCCTACGCCGAGCTGGCGGGGACGGACGAGGTCGCCGGCCGGTTCCCCGCGTACCGCCCCCTCTCGGCCGGCGTGCCGGGGCTCGCGGCTCGATGAAGGTCCTCTACTTCGACCCCAAGTTCGCGACGGCGCGCCGCGCCGCGCCGACGCGCGCCTACACGTTCGCCCGCCACCTCGCCGACCACGGCCACCAGGTGACGCTGGTCGGCCGGGACACCCGCCATCTGGAGATCGGCGCCTCGCCGACCAGGCGGCGCCTCCTGCACCGCGAGCGCGTCGACGGGATCGACGTCGTCCGGCTGAACATCCCCTACGCGCAGTCGTTCTCGAAGTGGCAGCGGCTGCTCTCCTTCGGCGCCTACACGGTCGCCTCGACGCTCTACGGGGCGCGCGCCGCCCGCCCCGACGTCGTCTACGCCTCCTCGACGCCGCTCACCGTCGGGATCACCGGCGTCCTCACCTCCCGCTTCAAGGGCGTGCCGTTCGTCTTCGAGCTCCAGGATCTCTGGCCGGAGGTGGCGATCGACCTCGGGGTCCTCCACCGCCGCTGGGAGATCGCCGCCGCCGAGTGGCTCGAGCACGGCCTCTACGCGCGCGCCGCGGCGATCGTCGTCTGCGGCGAGCCGGTCCGGGACGCGCTCGTGGCGGCCGGCGTGCCGTCCGAGAAGGTCGTCGTCATCCCGAACGTCTCCGACAACGCGCTCTTCGACGCCGCCACGGCGAACCGGGAGTACTTCGACTCGCTCGGCCTCGCCGGCAAGTTCGTCGCCCTCTACACCGGCGCGATGGGGAAGTCGAACGGGATCCTCCAGCTCGCCGACGCCGCCCGCGTGCTCGAGGCGCGCGGGGAGGGCGACGTCGCCGTCGTCGCCCTCGGCTTCGGCACCGACCGGGACGCGCTGGAGCGCGAGGCGGCCGGCCTCGCGAACCTCGTCGTCCCGCCCCCCGTCTCCCGCGCCGAGGTGGCCGGGATCGTCAAGGCGGCGGACGCGACGCTGACCATCTTCGCGCCGTACAAGTCCCTGCAGACGAACTCGCCCAACAAGCTCTTCGACTCGCTCGCCGCCGGCCGGCCCGTCGTCGTGAACGTGGACGGGTGGCTGCGGTCGATCGTCGAGGACAACCGCGCCGGGCTCTACGTCCCCGCCGGCGACGCCGACGCCCTCGCCGACGCGCTCGTCCGCCTCGCGCGGGAGCCCGAGCTGCGGGAGGAGCTGGGGCGCAACGGCCGTGAGGCGGCGCGGCGCGACTTCGACGCGGGCCTCCTCGCCGGTCGCTTCCGCGAGACGCTCGAGGCGGTCGCCCGCCGCAACGGGCGTGCCCGGACAGGCCCTTAGTGGGACGGCCCGCAGCGGTCCTCGGGCTCCGGCCGGCGGGCCTCGCGCTCGCCCGCGCCCTCGGACGGTCCGGGGTGTCCGTCGCCGGGATCGCGACCGGCCGTGACGACTTCGGGATCGCCTCCCGCTACCTCGCCCGGCGCCTGCGCGTGGACGAGCCGCAGCCGCGGGCGAGGGACGAGCAGCTGCTCGCCGCGCTCGCCGAGCTCGCGCGCGAGGCCCGGCTCGTCCTCTTCCCGGAGCTCGACCAGGGCGTCGCCTTCCTCCTCCGTCACTGGGAGCAGGTCCGGGAGATCGCCGACGTGCCGCTTCCCGACGACCCCGGGCTCGTCCGCCGGCTCGCCGCCAAGGACACGCTCGTCGAGGAGGCGGCGCGGGCCGGCGTCCCGGTCCCGCGCACCGTCGTGGCCCGCACGGAGGACGCGGTGCGCTCGGCCGACCTGGCGCCGCCCTTCCTCGTCAAGCCCGTCGAGAGCGAGGCCTACGCGCGCCGCTTCGCCCGCAAGCTCGTGCGGGCCCGATCCGTCGAGGAGGCCGTGTCGGCCTGGCGGGAGGCCGACGCTGCGGGCTTCGCCACCGTCCTCCAGGAGGAAGTCCCGGCGCACGACCGCGTGTTCTCGCTCTTCACCTACGTCGGCCGCGACGGCCGGCAACTCGCGTCCGTCGTGGGCCGGAAGATCCGCCAGATCCCGCGCGGCTTCGGCTCCGCGACGGTCTTCCGGGTCGAGCCCGAGCCTCGCGTGCGCGACCTGGGCGCGACGCTCCTCTCGGCGACCGGCTACACGGGCTTCGCCCACGTCGAGCTCGTGCACGATCCGCGCGACGACTCGTTCCGGCTGCTCGAGGTGAACACGCGCGTTCCCGTCTGGGGCGGGATCGCGATGAGGGACGGCTGGAACGTCGCACGCGTCGCATACGACGACCTCGCCGGCGAGCGCCCCGAGCCGCTCGGCGTGCTCGAGGAGGAGGCCGTCTGGCTCGACGGGACGAAAGACGCGTGGGTGTCGGCCCAGATGGCCTGGAGGCGAGAGCTGGGGCTCCGCCGGGCGCTCGCTCCCTACCGGGCCGGCCGCAAGGCCCGTGCCGTGGTCGCGCGCGACGACCCGCGTCCCGCGCTCGCGTTCGCGCGCTGGGCGGCGGGAGCGGCAGCCGCCCGGGCCGCGCGGCGCGTCCCGGCGATCGGCGCCCTCCTCCGGTCGAGTCGCTAGCCTGGGGAGCCGCCCCGGACGATGCGTCGTCTCCGTCGACCCTGCCCTTCGTGCCTTCTCCTCGTCCTCGCCGCGACGGCGCTGGGCGTCTCGGCGTGCGCGGGCGAGGACGAGAGGAGCGACGAGGCGGCGGCCCCGCAGGTCACCGTCGAGCGCGAGGCGCCCGCTCCGCCGCCCCCGCCGCCGCCCCAGGCGGCGTTCGTCGTCGAGGACGGCGACACGGGCAAGCCGATCGAGGGCGCCCGGGTCGTCGTCGCCGGCGAGGGGGCGCGGACCGACCGTGACGGCACGG
>JAICGP010000205.1 GCA_025923055.1 Thermoleophilia bacterium | reverse complement strand
GGTCGTCTCGGAGGGGCGCGTCGACGTCGCCGGCTGCGTCGACCAGCCGCAAGTGCACGGCGTCCTCTACCAGTGGCGCCGGAACGGGAACACGACGTGGAAGCTGCCGCTGCTCGAGCGCGTGCTCGCTGCGCCGTTCTCAGGCAAGCGCTCGACTCCGTGGGAGGCGGGCTCCGTCCACGACTTCATGCACGCCAAGGTCACCGTCGTGGACGACACGATCTTCACTGGCAGCTTCAACCTCTCGCGCTCGGGGGAGCTCAACGCCGAGAACGTCGTGGAGATCACCGACCCGGAGCTCGCCGAGCGTCTCGCCGGATACGTCGACCGAGTTCGGGGACGCTATCCGCCCTTCGCCTTCCCCGAGCCGCGCCTCAGCCCGAGACGGCTCTGGCGGGCGGTCGCCGCCCGTCGGCGACCGCCCGCCCCGAGGCGTCCTCAGGCGTCGTAGTAGAGGGCGAACTCGGCCGGATGGGGCCGGAGGGCGACGACGTCGACCTCGGTCTCGCGCTTGTACGCGATCCACGTGCGCACGACCTCCTCCGTGAAGACGCCGCCGCGGAGGAGGAACTCCTGGTCGCGCTCGAGCGCGTCGAGCGCCTCGCCGAGCGAGCCCGGTACCTGCGCGATGCCGCCCGCCTGCCCCTCGAAGAGGTCGAAGTCGGCGGGCTCGCCGGGGTCGAGGCCCTTCTCGATGCCGTCGAGCCCCGCCATGAGCATGGCCGCGAAGGCGAGGTACGGGTTGGCCGCGGCGTCCGGGCAGCGGAACTCGATGCGCTTCGCCGCGGCCGCGTCCGAGTACATGGGGATCCGGATCGCCGCCGAGCGGTTCCGCTTCGAGTAGACGAGGTTGACGGGCGCCTCGTAGCCGGGCACGAGCCGGCGGTACGAGTTCGTCGTCGGGGCGCAGAAGGCGAGGAGCGCCGGCGCGTGCATGAGGAGGCCACCCACATAGGCACGTGCCAGCTGCGAGAGGCCCGCGTAGCCCGACTTGTCGGCGAAGAGCGGCGTCGACTCCTTCCAGAGCGACTGGTGCGTGTGCATCCCGGAGCCGTTGTCGCCGAAGATCGGCTTCGGCATGAACGTGGCGCTCTTGCCGGCCGCGCGGGCGACGTTGCGGACGACGTACTTGTACGTCATCACCTGGTCGGCCATCCGGGTCAGCGTCGCGTAGCGGAGGTCGACCTCGCACTGGCCGCCGGAGGCGACCTCGTGGTGGTGGAACTCGCACGGGATTCCGAGCCGCTCGAGCGTCAGCACGATCTCCGTGCGGAGGTCGTGCAGCGTGTCGTGCGGCGCGGGCGGGAAGTAGCCGCCCTTCTCGCGCACCGTGTAGCCGAGCCCAGGGACCGGCGAGTTCCAGTGCCCCTCCGCGGAGTCGACCGAGTAGCCGGCGCGGTTCGGCGAGAGCTCGTAGGCGACCTCGTCGAAGACGAAGAACTCGCACTCGGGCCCGAAGTTGGCCGCGTCCGCGATCCCGGTCTCCCGGAGGTGCTCCTCCGCCCGCCGGGCGACACGCCGCGGGTCGCGGGCGTAGGGCTCGCCGGTGACCGGGTCGGCGATCTCGCACACGAGCGAGAGCGTCGGTGCCGAGGTGAAGGGATCGAGCACCGCGCTCGCCGGATCGGGCCTGAGCAGCAGGTCGCTCTCGGCGATCCCCTGCCAGCCGCGGATCGACGACCCGTCGAATCCGAGCCCGTCGGTGAAGGCGCTCGTGCCGAAGGCGCTCACCGGCAGCGTCATGTGCTGCCAGCTCCCGAACAGGTCGCAGAACTTGAGGTCGACCATCTGCGCCTTCTGCTCGAAGGCCCACGCGACCGCCTCGTCCGGTTCCGGCTGCACGCCGTTCGCCAGGTACGCCTTCGTCTCGATCTCGTGCATCCCGCCTCCTCTCGGTCCACGAAAAAAGCCCCAGCGGTCGGGAACGACCTCTGAGGCTCCGTCGCCTGCTCGCGGCCGCCGCCGTCGGCGGCCGCATCACTCACCATAGCGCGGCCCCTGGACGGATCACAGTCCCGGGGCTATTCTCGGCGCAGCGTGCTGAAGCGAGTCTGAGACACCAGGTGTCGCGGCCCCCCTCTCCGGGGCGCCGGCCTCTCGACCTGCGTTCGACTCGACCCGAAGGAGCACGCCGTGCACGCCGTTTCCATCTCCGACCTCCGTAAGGACTTCCGCCGCCGCAACGGGCGCCGCCTGCGCCGGGAGCGTGTGCCCGCACTCCGCGACGTCTCGTTCACGATCGAACGGGGCGAGTGCGTCGCCGTCCTCGGTCAGAACGGCTCGGGAAAGTCGACGCTCGTCCGGCTGCTCTCCACGCTCCTGCTCGCGGACGGCGGCACCGCGCGCGTCTTCGGCCACGAGATCTCGCGGGATTCCCGCGCCGTGCGGCGGCTCGTGAACCGCGTCTCCGTCGAGGCCTCTTTCTTCAAGAAGATGTCGTCGGCGGAGAACCTCGCGTACGCGGCGCGGTTCTACGGAATGACACCCGCGGAGACGGGGCCTCGCATACCCGAGATCCTGGCGCGGGTCGGCTTTCCCGCGGAGCGGCGGGGCGAGCCGATGGAGAACCTCTCCCGCGGCATGCAGCAAAAGGTGGCGCTTGCGAGGGCGCTCCTCACGTCGCCCGTCCTGCTCCTCCTCGACGAGCCGACGACGGGTCTGGATCCGCGCTCCAGGCTCGAGGTGCGCGCTCTCGTCCGCGACGTCCGCGAGACGCACGACGCCACCGTGCTTCTCTGCACCCACGACCTCGAGGAGGCGGAGGCGCTCGCCGACCGCATCGGGATCCTCGACGGGGGCCGCCTCGTCTGCCTCGCCCCGGCCGAGGAGCTGAAGCGACGGTACGGCGCCGCGACCCTCGAGGAGGTCTTCTTCGCCGCGACCGGGCGGGCGCTCGAGGACGACGAGGAGGCGGCCGACTGATGCGGGCCGTCGGGCATGTGCTCCGGGCGGAGCTCGTCGGCCTCGCCGGCGTCGTCGAGCGAAACACCTACCTCGTCCGCCGCTACCTCTGGTGGGAGCTGGCGTTCTTTCTCTGGACGGTGGCGAACACGCTCACGATCGTCTTCATTGCCGAGGGGGTCGAGGCGGCGGGCGGGCGGATCGACGTCGAGCGGACGACCGCGGTGCTGCTCATCGGCGCTGTCATGTGGGCGTACCTCGGGATGATCTTCGAGATCCTCACCGAGACCGTCTCCTGGGAGCGCTGGGAGGGCACGATCGAGTACACGTTCATGGCGCCGCTCTCCCGGGCGGTGCACCTGGGCGGGATGGGCCTGTTCGCGATCGCCTACGGGCTCGTCCAGTCGGCGCTCCTCTTCGCGGTCGTCGCCTTCTTCTTCGACCTCTCGCTCCCGGGCGCGAACTTCCCCGCGGCCCTCGTCGTCCTCGTGCTCGCGTCGGTCTCGTTCGTCGGGATCGGGATGATGACCTCCGTCCTCCCGCTCATCTCGCCGGAGAAGGGGACCCAGCTCGGGTTCGTCGCGCAGGGAGTCCTGCTCGTCGTCTCCGGCGTCTACTACCCCGTGACCGTCCTGCCGGAATGGATGCAGTGGCTCGCCGCGATCTCGCCGGCCACCTACGCGCTCGACGGGGTGCGTGACGCGATCCTCGAAGGCGACGGCCTCGAGGCGCTCGGCGACGAGCTCTGGCCCCTGGCCGTCATCGGTGCCGTCTCGATCCCGCTCGGGCTCGCCGTCTTCCGCGTCGGGGAGCGCCACGCCAAGCGGCACGGGAAGCTGAAGCGGTCGGGCTGAGCCGTGCCGCGCCTCGACGCACACCGCGCCTGGCTGCTCTACTGCGGCGCTCTCGGCCTCGCGACGGCGACCGGGTGGACCGTGGCCGCCGTCTACTTCGTCCGCGAGGTCGGGATGGGCCCGCTCGAGCTCGTGCTCGCCGGCACGGCGCTCGAGGTCGCGTACTTCCTCTTCGAGGTCCCCACGGGCGTGCTCGCCGACGCGTACAGCCGCCGGGCCTCGGTCGTGCTCGCGCAAGTGCTGATGGGCGCGGGATTCATCCTCACCGGCGCCTTCGCGGAGGTCGGCGTCGTGCTGGCCGCCGCGGCGCTGACGGGCTTCGGGTGGACCTTCCGGAGCGGCGCCGAGGACGCATGGCTGGCCGACGAGGTCGGGCCGGAGCGCATGGCCCGCTCCTTCCAGCGGGGCGCGCAGGCCCAGAGGGCGCTCGCGCTCGCCGGGATCGGCCTCGCGGTCGGCCTCGCGACGATCGACCTGCGGCTGCCGCTGCTCGTCGCCGGCGGCCTCTTCCTCGCCCTCGGGCTCGTGCTCGCGCTCGTCATGCCGGAGACCGGCTTCCGGCCGGCGCCCCGGGAGGAGCTCGGCCGCGTTCGCGCCCTGGCGCGGACGGCGGCCGACGGCGGCCGCCTCGTCCGAGCCAGGCCGGTCCTCCTCCTGATCGTCGGCATCGCCTTCTTCGGCGGCATGTGGAGCGAGGGGGTCGACCGCCTCTGGGAGGCGCACCTCCTGCTCGACGTCGGCGTCCCCGGGCTCGGCGACCTCGACCCCGTCCTCTGGTTCGGCGTCCTCAACGCGGCGGCGCTCCTGCTCGCCCTGGCGGTCGCGCAGCCGCTCGTGCCG
>JAICGP010000204.1 GCA_025923055.1 Thermoleophilia bacterium | reverse complement strand
TGAACCGCGCCTACCTCCGGCTCGTCCGCGAGCTCGCGCCGCGTGACTGACGCGGACTTCCTGGAAAGGGCGCTCGAGCTGGCGGAGCGCGGCCGCGGGACGACGGCGCCGAACCCCGTCGTCGGCGCGGTGCTCGTCCGCAACGGCGAGGTGGTGGGAGAGGGCTGGCACGAGCGTCCCGGCGGGCCGCACGCCGAGATCGTCGCGCTCGAGGCGGCGGGCGGGCGGACGGACGGCGCCACGCTCTACGTCACGCTCGAGCCGTGCGCGCACCACGGGCGAACGCCTCCCTGCGCAGACGCGGTGGTGGCTGCCGGGGTGGCCAAGGTCGTGGCCGCGGTGGGCGACCCCGATCCGCGAACGGACGGTGTCGGCTTCTCGCGCCTGCGAGCCGCCGGCGTCGAGGTCGAGCTGCCCGGCGGCGAGCTGGAATGGCGCGCCCGCGTGCAGAACGAGGGGTTTCGGACGGTGGCCGCGCTCGGGCGCCCGTTCGTCCTCTACAAGGCCGCCGTGACGCTCGACGGGCGCGTGACCGTTCCCGGCTCGCGCTGGGTGAGCGGCGAGGAGAGCCGCCGGCGCGTCCACGAGCTGCGCGCCGCGATGGACGCCGTCGCCGTCGGCATGGGCACGGTGCGGGCTGACGCGCCCGCCTTGACCGCCCGCGGTGTTGGCGCCGAGAAGCACCCGCGCCGCATCGCCTTCGGCCGGGGACCGCTCCCCGCCGGCTCCGACCTCGAGCTCCGCTCGGGCCCGCTCGAGGAGGAGCTCCGGCACCTCGCCGAGGAGGAAGTGCAGTCGCTCCTCCTGGAGGGCGGGCCGACGATCGCGACGGCGTTCGTCGGGGGCGGTCTCGTGGACCGGCTGATGCTCTTCGTCGCGTCGACGCTCGCAGGCTCCGGCCCCCGCTTCCTCGGCGAGCTCCCGGGGCCCCTCGACCTCCTCCACACGACGGCCGAGCGCGTCGGCCACGACGTCCTCCTGAGCGGCTACCTCCGGGAGCCCTAGGCGCCCCCGAACGGGCGCTTGTGTTTCACGACCACAAAGTCCTGGCTCGTGTGCTCGTCGCTTCTCCTGGTGCCAGGCCAGGTCCCGGGGCTCGTGCGCGTGGAACACAGCTTCAGCCCCGCCCACGACTATCGTTGGCTCCGTGTTCACGGGGATCGTCCGCGAGGTGGGGAACGTGGAGGCGGTGGAGGACGCCGGCACCGGAGTCCGCCTGCGGGTGCAGGCTCCGGAGACCGCGGCGGCCACGGCCGTCGGCGACTCCGTCTCGGTGAGCGGCGTGTGTCTCACCGCGGTCGCTGCGGCCGGCGGCGCGCTCGCGTTCGACGTGGTCCCCGAGACGCAGCGGCGCACGACGATCGGCCGGCTCGGGCCGGGGGACTCCGTCAACCTCGAGCCGGCCCTGCGGGCGGGAGAGCCGCTCGGCGGGCACATCGTCCAGGGGCACGTCGACGGCGTCGGCCGCGTCCGTTTGGTCGACGCCGAGGGCCTCGAGGTCGAGGCGCCGCCCGAGCTCCTGCGCTACCTCGTCGAGAAAGGCTCCATCGCCGTCGAGGGCGTCAGCCTCACGATCGCGACGCTCACCGCCGGCGGATTCACAGTCGCGCTCGTCCCGCGCACTCTGCAGGCCACGACGCTCGGCGGTCTCGTCGAAGGGGACGAGGTGAACCTCGAGGCGGACGTGCTCGCGAAGCACGTTGAGCGCCTGCTCGCCCGGTGAGAGCCTCCCGCACAGTCGCCTCGCTACGATCTTCCGCAGGATGAGCGCGCACGTCGACACCCGGGCGCCGTTCGCCACCATCGAGGAGGCGATCGACGACATCCGCCAGGGGAAGTTCGTGGTCGTGGTCGACGCCGCCGACCGCGAGAACGAGGGCGACCTCACGATCGCGGCCCAGTTCGCCACGCCGGAGGCGATCAACTTCATGGCCACGCACGGCCGCGGGCTCATCTGCCTCTGCCTGACGGAGGAGCGCTGCGACGAGCTCGACCTGCGCCCGATGACCGACCGCAACGAGACCCCCTACGGCACCGCGTTCACGATCTCGGTCGAGGCACGGGAGGGCGTCACGACGGGCATCTCGGCGGCCGACCGGGCGCACACGATCCAGGTCGCCGTCGACCCGACCAAGGGCGCGCGCGATCTCGTCCAGCCGGGTCACGTCTTCCCGCTCCGCGCGCGGCCGGGCGGCGTGCTGCAGCGCTCGGGCCAGACCGAGGCCGCGGTCGACCTCGCGCGCCTGGCCGGCCTCAACCCGGCCGGGGTGGTCTGCGAGATCATGAACGAGGACGGGACGATGGCCCGCGTGCCCGACCTCGTCCCGTACTGCGAGCGCCACGGCCTCAAGATGGTCACGGTCGAGGAGCTGATCGAGTACCGCCGCCGGCACGAGAAGCTCGTCGAGCGGATGACGACCGTGCGCCTGCCGACGGTTTACGGCGAGTTCACGGCCGTCGCGTTCCGCGAGGTGCTGACCGGCAAGCACCATGTCGCGCTCGTCAAGGGCGACGTCGAGGGCCGCGACGACGTCCTCGTCCGCGTCCACTCCGAGTGCCTGACGGGCGACGTCTTCCACTCGCTCCGGTGCGACTGCGGCGAGCAGCTCGAGCTCGCGCTCCGCCGCATCGCCGGCGAGGAGCGCGGCGTCCTCCTCTACATGTCCCAGGAGGGCCGCGGGATCGGGCTCCTCGCGAAGCTGAGAGCCTACGAGCTGCAGGAGAACGGGCTCGACACCGTCGAGGCGAACCTCCAGCTCGGGTTCCCCCCGGACGCCCGCGAGTACGGGATCGGCTCGCAGATCCTCGCCGACCTCGGCCTGACGACCATCCGCATCCTGACGAACAACCCGCGCAAGATCACGGGCATCGAGGGCTTCGGGCTGCGGGTCGTGGAGCAGGTGCCGATCGAGGTGCCGCCCAACCTCGAGAACCGCCTCTACCTGGAGGCGAAGCGCGACAAGCTCGGCCACCGCCTGCACCACCAGGAGCAGCGCTTCGACGACCCGGGGGAGACCGAGTGAGCGACGGGCTCCGCACCCCCGAGCACGCCGTGGGGGAGCTCCGGCTTCCGGAGGGCGTCGGCGTCGTCTCCGGCTCGCCCAACGGCGCCCGCCGCGCGGTCGGGGTCGTGGTGGGGCGCTTCAACGGCGAGATCACGTCGCGCCTGCTGGACGGCGCCATCGCCGCGCTCGAGGAGGCGGGGGTGGAGCGCGAGCGCATCGACGTCGTGCCGGTGCCCGGCGCCTTCGAGCTGCCGCTCGGCGCGATGGCGCTCGCCAAGACGCGCCTCTACGCGTGCATCGTGGCCCTCGGCTGCGTGATCCGGGGCGAGACGCCCCACTTCGAGTACGTCGCCGCCGAGGCCGCGAGCGGGCTCCAGCTGGCGGCGCTCGAGACCGGCATCCCCGTCTCGTTCGGCGTCCTCACCTGCGACACGCGCGAGCAGGCCGAGGAGCGCGCCGGCGGGGCGCACGGGAACAAGGGCGCCGAGGCGGCCCGCTCGGCCCTCGAGATGGCGGACGTCTTCGGCCGACTACGCGCCCGCGCGCCGCAGTAGGCTTCCGGCCGGCCGCTATACTCGACCGCCGACATGTCCAAGGTCTGCGCAGTCTGCGGGAAGGGCCCGTCCTTCGGCCACAACCGGAGCCACTCGATGGTGGCGACGAAGCGTCGCTTCAACCCCAACCTCCAGCGGGTCCGCATCCTCGTGGGCGGAGTGGCGCAGCGGACCTACGTCTGCACGCGGTGCCTGAAGTCGGGCCGCGTCGAGAAGGCCGTCTAGCGGTTCGCCCGGCGGGGTGGCCGGGCCTCTGGCGCGCGAAAAGCGAGCCAGGCAAGGACGCAGGGAGCCTTCGTACCCGGAGAGGTACGGAGGCGACCGAGGACGCCGCATGGCGAAGCTTTGCAGCCGCCCAGAGGTCGGCCCACGGTGCGGGGTGAGCCGCTGAAGCTCGCGCGCGCGGCTCTGGCCGCGCTCGAGGCGAGCCGGGCGCGGATCGACGACCTCAACGTCTACCCGGTCCCCGACGGGGACACGGGCACGAACATGACGCTGACGGTGCGGGCGGTGGTCGAGGCCCTGGAACGTGATCCGGCCGCCGACCTGGGCCGCGCCATCCTCATGGGCGCCCGCGGGAACTCGGGCGTCATCCTCTCGCAGCTCGTCCGCGGCGCTCTCGAGGCGCTCCTCGAGGACGCCGAGCCGGACGCGCGCGGCATCGCCCGGGCGCTCCGCAGCGCGAGCGACGCCGGCTACGCCGCCCTCCGCAACCCACAGGAGGGGACGATCCTGACGGTCGCGAGGGCGCTCGCCGAGAAGGCCGAGGAGCTGGGCCCCGCCGAGCCGCCGCGCGGGGACGCGCTCGCAGAGCTTCTCGTGCACGGGGAGGCGGCGCTCGAGCGCACGACGGAGCAGCTCGACGTGCTCCGCCAGGCCGGCGTCGTGGACGCGGGAGCGGCCGGCCTGGTCGAGATCCTGCGCGGGATCGCCTCGCACGTGCGCGGCGAGGCGCTGCCCGAGCCGGCGCCGCTGGCGGGCGCGGTCCCCTTCGAGGCCGTGCACCAGGAGCTGTCGCGGTTCCGCTACTGCACCTCCTTCTTCGTCGAGG
>JAICGP010000203.1 GCA_025923055.1 Thermoleophilia bacterium | reverse complement strand
GGCCGCGGAGGTCGTCTTCCTCGCGCCTTCGAACCCGTTCGTCTCCATCCTGCCGATCCTCGCGATCCCCGGCGTCCGGGAGGCGCTCGCCGGGAAGCGGGTCGTGGCGGTGTCCCCGCTCGTCAGCGGGAAGGCGCTGCGTGGCCCGCTCGCCGAGATGATGGCCTCGCTCGGCCACGAGCCCGGCGTGCGGGGCATCGCCTCGCTCTACGAGGGGATCGCGACCGACGTGCTCGTCGACCCGGCTGACGCCGCCGAGCTGGACGGGGGGCTCGTCGCGCCGATCGTTATGGTCCGGCCCGAGTCGCGAGCGGAGGTGGGGAGAGCGGTGCTGGAGGCCGTCCGGTGATCGGGATCGTCGGTGGGAGCGGGGACTTCGGCCGCGGCCTCGCCCAGCGGCTCCGCCGGATCGGCGAGGACGTCGTGCTCGGGTCGCGCACGCCCCGCGACGACCTGGTGGCGAACGCCGAGGCGTGCCGCCTCTCCGAGGTCGTCTTCTTCTCCGTTCCTCCGGCCGGCGTCGAGGCGATGGCGCGCGAGCTCGCGGACGACCTCGCCGGCCGCATCGTCGTCAGCGTCGCCGCGCCGGTCGTCTTCCTGGACGGTAAGCCCGGTGCCGCCCCGGGGAGCCTCTCGCTCGCCGAGCTGACGGCGCTCGAGGCCCCCGGGGCGCGGGTCGTCGCGGGCTTTCATACGGTCAGCGCCCGCGTCCTCGCGGAGCCCGAGGCGCCCCTCGACGAGGACGTTCTCATCTGCGGGGACGACGCGGAGGCGAAGGACGTCGTCGCCGCCCTCGCAGACCGGCTCGTCGAGGGGCGAGCCGTCGACTGCGGCCGCCTCGAGGTGGCGCGCTGGCTGGAGACGCTCACGGCGGTGCTCCTGAACGTCAACCGGCGCTACAAGACGAACGCGGGCGTCCGCGTCACCGGCCTGCCCGAGTGAGCGGCGTCCACGTCCTTCCGCTCGAGGGGATCGCCGAGATGACCCCCGGCGACGACCTCGGCCGCGCGCTCGGCGACGCGGTCGAGCGGGCCGGCGGGCTCCGCGACGGCGACGTGCTCGTCGTGGCGCAGAAGCTCGTCTCGAAGGCCGAGGGCCGCGTCGAGCGGGCGGACGACCCGGTCCGGGTGATCCTCCGCGAGGCCCGCGCCGTCCGGCGCCGCCGGGGCGACCTCGTGATCGCCGAGACGGAGCACGGCTTCGTCTGCGCGAGCGCCGGGGTCGACCGCTCCAACGCGCCCGGGGACGGCTGGCTCGTCCTCCTCCCGCGCGACCCCGACGCGTCCGCCGCGGGGATTCGAGCCGCCCTCGGCGAGCGCTTCGGCACGGCGCCGGCGGTGGTCGTCAGCGACTCGTTCGGACGGGCCTGGCGGCAGGGGACGACCGACGTCGCGATCGGCGTCTCGGGAATGGCGCCGCTGCTCGACCTGCGCGGGACCCGCGACGCCCGCGGCTACGAGCTCCGCTCGACGGTCGTCGCCGTCGCCGACGAGCTCGCGGGCGCCGCCGAGCTCGTGATGGGCAAGGCCCGCGGCGTCCCGGCCGCGCTCGTGCGCGGCTATCGCGTGCCGGCCGGCGACGGCAGCGCGCGGGAGCTCGTCATGCCGCCGGAGCGGGACCTCTTCCGGTAAAGACGTACTCGTAGTGCGAGACGTTGAGCTCGCGGTCGACGAGGTAGCGGTCGTCCTCCGGGTAGAACACCGCCTTGTCGATCTCGTCGCCGGCGAAGGCCCGGATCGAGTCGAGCGAGTCCCACAGCGAGACGGTGAGGAACTCCTCCCGGTCGCCGTCCGGCCGGTGGAGGACGGAGAAGCCACGGTTCCCCGGCGTCCCCAGCGAGTCCGGCGCGGCCACCTCCTCCATGTAGTGGACGTAGGCGTCGGCGTCCTCGCGCCTCGTCCAGCCACGCCAGATCCGGGCAATCACGGCGTCTTCATCCGTCCGGGAACGATCCAGGTGGAGCGGGAGCGTGCGAGCGCCTCGCCGTCCGCCGTCAGCAGCGCCGAGGCCGCGTAGCGCTTGCGGCCCTCCTCGCCGACGCGCCAGCCGAGGACGACGTGCGGCTCGCCCGCGGCGGGGAGGCGGTCGACGCGCGCCGCCAGGCGCCCCAGGAGGACGCCCTCGCGCTGGAAGTCGTCGACCGCCCACCCGCTCGGGCAGTCGAGCGCCGCCCACACGAGCTCGGGAGCGACGTCGGCCGGCGGCGTCCACGGCGAGGCGACGAGACCTTCGCGTCCGGCGACGGGGCCGGCGTAGATGCCGAGGCCGTCCGTCCGGTCGGGGCCGCAGGTGAAGCAGGTGGGGTAGGCGTGGTGGGCGAAGCCGGCGTAGCGCGCCGAGGCCTCTGCGGCCTCCGCGACCGACACCGGCGCCGGCACCTCCACCTCCACCGAGGCGCGCTCGCCCGTCGCGACGAGCGTCCGCCCGTCGTGCACCTCGACGCGGCCGTCCGCCTCGGCGACCTCGAGCTCCCGGTCGAGCGGCGGGGGCGCACGCAGGGTCACCTCGGCCTCCCCGCCGACCAGCCCCGCGACGAGCCCGCAGACGTAGCCGCCGTTCGCCGAGCGCGGAGGGCCGTTGTAGCGGCCGGGGACGATCACCGGCGCAGTGTCAGCTCGATCTGGCCGAAGGGCGGGCGCGGGTCCGTGTACACGCGCACACGCTCGTCCGCGCCGAGCACCTGAGCCGTGTCCCAGAGCCGGTTCTCCGCGAGGAACGACACCTCCTCGAGCTCGTCGAAGCCGTCGAGCAGCCGCACGCCCATCTCGTGGACGAGCTCCTGGATGGAGGCCGAGTCGAAGTCGGCGAACGTGGCCGCGATCGAGTCGCGCAGGTCCTCGCCGCTCGCCCGGCGTGCCACGTCGCGGTGGCGCCAGTGCGCATCCAGGTGGATGTAGAGCGGCCGGTCGCGCGACTCGGCGAGCGTCGTGTACTCGTCGCGGACGAAGCCCTCGAAGGTGCTGCCCGTCAGCTTGATCAGGCGGATGCCCTCGCGCCCGCTGCGGTGCTCGACCGTGCCGTCGCGAGCGAGCGCGAGCTCGGCGACGGCACGGTCGCCGACGACGCGCTGGAACGACTGCTCGCTGCGCCGGGCGAAGGGAAGCTCCCGAGCGGTCGTCTCGATCCGCTCGACCTGCTCGTACGTGTGGAGGAAGCGGCGGGCGAGGAGGTCGAGGAAGTCCTCGAGCGACTCGCCGTCGTAGTCGAGCGCGGTGACGTGGACGAAGTTCTTCATCGAGTCGGTGGCGACGACGTCCGTGTTGTCGCCCCGCGTATACGAGGGAACGAACGCCTCGCCCCGCGCGGTCATCCCGATCTCGGCCGCGAAGAGCGTGCGCACGCCGTCCGTCCGGTAGACGGAGACCGCCTGCTTGCCGTACCCGGTCGCTACCGGGTCTGCCATCGATCCCGGGCGATCGCCACGAGCTCGTCGCAGCCCGTCTCCAGCTCCGCCGAGCGGTCCTGCTCGAGCCGCTCCCGCAGCACGGGCACGAGGGCGGCGCGGGGGCGGCGGTTCACGAAGACGACGAAGCGGAAGCCGAAGCGCTCCTCGTAGGCGGCGTTCAGCCGCGCGAGCTCGTCGAGGACCGCTTCGTCCTCGGAGGCGGCGCCGCCCTGCTCGGCGGCCGACCGGCCGGAGAGCCGCCGCTCGCCGATCCGCGGATGGTGGTTGAGCGCCTCGACGCGCGCGTCCTCGGGCAGCGACGCGAGCACCTCGCGGGCGCGGCCGAGCGGGTCCTCCTCGCGCGCCAGCCGCTCGACGAAGCGGCTGCGCGCCTGGAAGAGGTCGGCCAGCTCCTCCACGCTCAGCTGCCGCGGTAGAGCGCGCACGAGTACGGGGCGAGAAGGAGCGGGACGTGGTAGTGGCCGGGGCCGAGCTCCACCTCGACCTCGACGCGGCGGAAGAACGGCGAGCGCGGGTGGAAGACGAGGCGGTAGACGTCGGGCACGGCCTCGTCACCGGCGAGGTCGGCGATGCGCCCGTCCTCGTCCGTCTCGCGGGCGGCGAGGAGGTCGTCGCCGCGGTAGAGCTCCACGCGCACGCCGCGCGCCGGCTCACCGCGCTCGGTGTCGAGGACGTGGGTCGAGATGCTCACGGCGTCGGCGCCATCGTATGCTTGCTCCGTGGACGAGCGCGAGCGCTTCCTGATCCGCTACGCGGGCTCGTTCGCGCCCGAGCCGATCGCCCGCGCCGAGGGCGCGTGGATCGAGACGGCGTCCGGCAGGCGCATCCTCGACTTCACCTCGGGCCAGATCTGCTCGACGCTCGGCCACAACCATCCGCGCATCACCGCGGCGGTGACCGCCGCGCTCGCCGAGGTCGCGCACCTCAACTCGTGGATGCTCTCCGAGCCGGTGCTGGCGCTCGCCGAGCGGCTCGTCGGCCTCTTCCCCGCGCCGCTCGAGCGCGTGATGCTCCTGAACACCGGCTCGGAGGCGAACGAGGTGGCGCTGAAGCTCGCGAAGCTCCACACCGGCCGCTTCGAGGTGGTCGGGCTGACGCGGAGCTTCCACGGGCTGCTCTCGGGCATCGCCTCGGTCAACTTCTCGATGGCGCACGCCGGGTACGGGCCGCTCCTGCCCGGCTCCTTCGCGGTTCCGGCGCCGTACGCGT